>JAPYNU010000078.1 GCA_028283245.1 Candidatus Aldehydirespirator catecholifindens
GTATAGAGCCTCATGAGCATGCTCATGTGCGTCCGAGGAAAACCCTGATGGAAGGTTCTGGTTGAGCCACTTGCTCGTAGCTGGCCCTGCATTATCTAATGCAAGCACATCTCTAACAGGGAACCAACACTCGTTGTCAGAAGCTTGAGCAATTTGTGTAGCATCCAAGAAACGGAACTCGTATTTCGTTCCCTCTTCATCTTCAGCGTCGGGCTCATGCAGCAAATTCAGATGTAGACAGCGTTTTGGAAAGGCATCGGGATTATTCCACCACTTATGGGAGAGCTTGCGTGCCATGCTTCCTCTGAGACCGATGTTGAGAGCTGTCAGGCGCTGCTGACCGTCAAGCACGGCAGTTAGAGCTTTGCCGTGCATTTCAGGAAGAGGCGGACAGTGCGGATTGTCGCGTTGGTGATAATCTCGCACAAAGTCAAAGAACTTGAACTTTCCACTGTTTTCTGAGGCTACTTTCCAGTACAGGAAAGTCCCGAAAGGATAGCCTTGCATAAGACTGTCGAACAAACGACAAATCTGTTCAGGCTTCCATACGAACTCACGCTGTATTGCCGGTAAAACAAGCTCATTTTGTTGAATAGCGTCAAGAGTTTTTTCGATTGTTGAACCTGTTTGATACATGATAGTCCGTGTCCCCTATGGTTTGTTGAGTCCTACGCCAATTTTAGCGACGATCAGAGGATAACTGCAACCTAGATTGTTTCCATAGTGCCGGTTGGCTTAGAACTGGTTGAAGAAGTCAGGATCAATCTCTACCTCTTCGACTTGGCGGGTCGAAACACCTAGCTTGTATTTCTTCAGCAGTTCGCAGAGTTCTGATCCGTCAACCAGTTCGACGGGAGGCGCACCGTCTCGGTTTGCTTCTGCCTGAGCGCTGGGTGTGAAGGTTGCGGTCGTGATGAGTAGACCTTTTTCGCCGCGTCCAGCCATTGCGCCGCGAAAATCACGTACCGCGTTGGAGTCGACTGGTTGCCCATATCGCTTGCACTGAAAGAAGACAGGGAAAGAGATCAGCGAAATCCTGAGCACACCGACCCCATCGATGCCTCCATCACCAGATTTGCCGAGAACTTCGACATTCCGAAATCCAGCCTCGAGAAGAATGCGCTGAGCCAGCCTCTCAAAAGCGCTCGGTTCTAGTTCGTTCAAACAGTCAAGTAATTCTGCTGTCCAGTCTAGTTCGGTGTATAACGGTTCTACGTAGTCATCTTCTTCGTCTACTTCTGTTGGAGCGCTCGGTTCTTCTAACTGGCGCCGTTGGTAGTACTTGTGCCAAGCAGCCCTGACTTCTTCATAGATCTCCTCTTCCGACATGCGGTACCCGCGCTCGGTGATAGCCCATACACCGCGTTTGGGATTCTCTATTGCATCTGCCTTCTTCAGGGAAGTACGTGCCCAAGCGAGGTTGTACTCGATTCGAGACATCTGGTGCTGACCCCCCAGCAGGCACCGACAGTTGCTGGTCCGAGAATCCCTGTTGTTCAGCAACTGCCGTGAAGATCTCTTCAATTCTCCCCGAGCCTCCGAGCGACTTCAACGCTCCGAGCGTCGGCCAAATCAGATCATCCGCCGTCGGAACCGTCACTTCAGCCACAAATCAAGCCTACTCACCGAAGAGCTTCAAAGTGCCGCCCCTGGGTTCGCTGGCAGGTCAGGGCAGGGCGTGAGTGAACTGAGCTAGTTGTAGTCAACGGCAGAGCTGACTAACGGTTCGGTTGGGCTATGGCTGCTTCTCAATCCTCTACGACTGCGAGGTGCTTTCGAGATGCAGAGCATCCAAGGTTTGGGGCTTTCCAGAGCTTTTGGCTTCTAGCCATCTCTGAAAGGACGCCTGACTCTCGGTGGATCCACGCCCAGCGATCAGAGCTTCGATGCTGATGTCCTCGTCTAGGTCCGGCCAGTGAACACCAGTGCCTCTCCCAATGAGTCGCCAGTTGCTGCGCTCAGCAGGTGTGGCGTGGATCAATCGAGGGAACCAGTCAAGGGGCACAGTGAGAGTGCGCCCGTCAGAGAGTTCAGCAGTCAAAGTCTCGCTGGAAACAGTCACGGCGTGCATAACTGGCATGGTCACCTCAAGCATCGAAATATTCATCCCATCCGTCCTTGAACGAGTTCTCGTTAGCAGTGACGATTTTCGTGATCCGTCGAATCTCTGCTGGTCGGAAACCTCCGTTGTCTTGGAGTCTCACAGGACATAGCCAGAACTTCGCAGTCTGCTGGTCGCGTTCCACATGGACATGAGGCGGCTCCTCCCGGTCACTAGCGTAAAAGAAAAAGCGATACGGCCCTTCCCTACGAATCGTGGGCATTCTGACACCAAATCTAGCTGCTGAGCAGTCTCTTGGGCTTTTATCGGTCTGATGTTAGCTGCGAAGTATGGCGCGTGGGGGCGGCTCTTGGATTTCTTGGTGGAGTTTTGGCGCTGTGATGGGGTCAACTACGTCAAGAAAGCTCTCGGGAACTCGCTGGTAGCGCGTGTGCGCTTGCGGGTTGCAGCGGCGGTACCGTTGAAGATCTAAGTTCAATGTCAAATAATGTCAAAATGTCGCTGGTTCATTGACAGGGCCTGGGCAAGCTGAGCTAGGACAACTAAATGGGCGTGACAATCTATGATGTGGCGGCAGCGGCGAGAGTATCGCCCACAACCGTGTCACGGGTGTTAAGCGGGGGTGCTGCGGTTGCTCCTTCCACCCAAGAACGCGTCAAAGACGTTATTGAGCGCATGGGATATCGGCCTGATCGTGTAGCGCAAGCGCTTCGTCGCCAACGATCAGCAATGGTAGGTCTGATCCTTCCCATGGCCGACTATCCCGCAAGCATGGCTTTACTACAAGGACTAGAACGCGCCCTCGCTCGTGAGAACATCTCACTGCTTGTTGCTGACAGCAGCACCGACTCCGCCGGTGACCCCATAGAAACTGCATCGCGCCTGATGTCTCAGCGAGTCGATGCTTTGCTGATGGTACGTGGCCGACCTGGTGCTGCCCTTGTAGAAGCTGTAGACCGCGAGCAGGTGCCTCTAGTGCTTGTTGATTCTGGTGCTGGCGAACACCTTGTCGACACTGTCAGGGTTGATCATGCGGCCGGGATTCGCCAAGTCGTACGGCTAGTCGCCAAAGAAGGTGCAGAGAATCTGGCCTTCCTAGGGTCAGGCACTGCCACAATCATCGGAATGGAGCAGCTTCAAGGTTTCAGCGAGGCAACAGCAGATCTGAGCGAGCACACCACCACAACCTTGAGAATTGGCCCCTCAACTAGAGGTTTCGGTCAGACGATTACCGAGGAGCTTGTCGCTCGTTCAACACCGCCGGATGCCTACGTATGCGGTAGTGACACAGTGGCTTGTGCAGTTGGTGCCACTTTAGACAACGCCACTTTAGACAACGCCACTTTAGGCAACTCCACCTCGGACAATGCCACCTCGGACAGTGCTTCTGTGGGAAGTGCTAGACCTTTCGAGGATCGCCCGCTGGTGACCGGCTACGGTGGTGAGGCTTGGACTGCACTAGTCCGACCGGCACTCACCACAGTGCGAATCCCCGCAACCGAAGTAGCAGAAGAAACTGTTCGACTAGTAACCAGGCGCCTTGACGGACTCGGAGGCGACCCCATAGACATCTTGCTGCCTCCAACTCTGCAGGTCAGAGAATCAACCTAAAAATCTGCTCGGACTCATACGCTCGCAGAGTTTCGCAGAGATGCGAGACATTGCCGCGTCGGCTTCGGGAATGACTCCGGCGAAGAATTGATAACTGTGCGGCAACTCGGGAGCGATCTCAAGTTCCACGTCAAGGCCAGCGTGCTTAGCGCGTCGAGCAAACTCGTGAGAGTCATCAATGAGAATGTCGTATTCTGCGGCTTGGATATACAAGGGTCCCAGTCCTGCAAGGCTGGCATGCATTGGTGATGCAAAGGGATGGTCAGAATCTGTGCCATTGAGATAGGCAGCGGCGTGAATCGGCAGCGTGCTGGCATCAAGCACCACGTCGTTTTCTGTGTTGGAGATCAAAGACTTCTGGCTCAAAGTTAAATCCAACCAGGGGCATAGCAGCACGGTCAGCGCAGGCTGGACTGAGGACTGATCACGGGCTGTCAGCTGAACCCCTACAGCAAGCGCTCCACCCGCTGAGTCGCCGACAACGAACACTGCTTCGTGGTCGGCTCGTCGCTGATCCAAAAGACTGTCATAGACAGCAACAACTTCTTCGAGTGCTTGAGGGAACGGACACTCTGGAGCGAGACTGTAGTCGGGTATCACTATCTCAAGACGCGACTCGGCTGCAAGATGCCCCACGAAATGCTGATGAGTAGCTGCCGACATCAGCGTGAAAGCACCTCCATGTATCCACATGACAACCGCTGCGACTCGAGGTTCTTCAGGCAATACCCAGACGACGGGCACGTCAGCGATTGTGCCTTTGCTGTATGTGACTCCTGGAGGGCTTGGAATCAACTCGCCAACAGTGCTGATGCGTTCTCGCTCTTGCATGAGATCAAAAGTTTCAGACTGGTCACGGGCCTGTCGGAACTCTTCCCACAGATGTTGAGCTTCGGTGCTAGGCAATATTCGTTTCCTCTTTAGGGGCGCTGGTGCGTTTACGCACGATCGCGCTTGCAGTCACCGCCGCAATCGTCAAAACAAACGGAATCATCAAGATGAACGGACGCGGCAACAGATCAAAACCCTGGATTTGCGTCACAACACCAACCGCTTCTGCTGCCCCGAAGAACACTGCCGCTGCGGCTGTTCCCAGCGGATGCATCAAACCGAAAAGCGCAGCAGCCAAAGCTATGAAACCTCGTCCGTTCGTCATTCCCTCACTAAAAGCAGACAGACCACCCAAAGCGAGTTCTGTTCCTGCTAGTGCTGCTCCGATAGATGTGAGCAGCATTGCTTGGAGGCGAACTCTTTGTTCTTGGACTCCGGCCGCTTGAGCACCGTAGCTGTAGGTGCCGACAGCCGTGATGCGCAGACCTAGACGGCTGCGACGCAGAATCATCCAGGCGATGAACACCAGCACTGGCGTGAGCCACCCGAGGATAGAGAGTTCGCTTACGTAAGCACCTAATCCGTCCTCAGCACTGCGGATTGGACGGGGCAAGCCGACCGGAGAGTCAAGGCGGCCGCGCCTATCAAAGATGGCATCCAAGAAGTAGGCGGTTCCGCCGATGCAGGCTGTCGTTAGACCCAGTCCTGCGATGATGGCGTTGGCACCGAGTTTGTCGATCAGCGCCCAGTAAACCAACGACAACAACGCTGACACAGCCAAAGCAGCCCCCACAGCCAACAAAACAGAGCTTGTAGCGTGAGCGACTCCTACCGCTGCGAACGCGCTGGCAAGCATCAAACCTTCGATCCCAAGATGAAAAATTCCGGCTCGAACCGCGAACAATGAGCCGACACCGGCAAGTGCAAGCGGGATGCTCGTTCTTATAGACGAAGCAACGAACTCCTCCATCAGCGGACCTCTGCTGCGTCGGCCATTTCGCTGCTGGCCTCCGGCGACGCTTCGTGACGCGACGCTTCGCTGCAAGCAGACGCACTACGACGGCGTCGCAGAAATACAGCCACTCGGGCTGTTATCAGCATCGCAACTAACCCTTCAACGATCCTCAACCCCGAGACCGGGACATCCGAAACGATGGGCAGATACAAGATCGCGGCTTGGAGTCCTCCAAAAAACAAAGCCGACACAACTGTGCCAGCAACCTTGTATGACGCCACTACAGTCACGATGAGTGCAGTGAAGCCGATCAGCGGAGTCGCACCGGTCACCACTCTGCCAGCTGGCCCGAACACCTCAACAGCGCCGGTGAGTCCAGCCAGAGCTCCTGCTACTAGATACGAAATCAGCTGCACACGAGCGATCGGCAGACCCTGCCAGGCAGCGGCTGAACTTTCACCCCCCACATAGGAGACATGCAAACCGAGTCGGCTGCGCTCCAGCAACAGCCAGACACCTATCGCAACTAGGGCTGTGAGCGCAACAATTTCGATAGATATCTCCCCTGAGCCTTGCACCCGCAGGCTTCGGTCGATTCGAGACGTTGAGGCTGAGTCGCCGCTGGTGGCAACATCTTTGAGAGGCCCGGTGGTTACCCATTGCACCAACTGCAACGCCACAAAGTTGAGCATCAAAGTTGTTATGACCTCATCTGCTTGGGCACGGACTTTGAGCCATCCGGCCACACCAGACCAAGCCGCCCCTCCCAAAACAGCGAGCACGGTCGCAAGCGTGATCACGGCGAACTTGGGGCCGTTCCACTCCAGAGCAACCCAAACCGCTAAAAGGCTGCCTATGAGCATCTGTCCCTGAGCACCGATATTGAACTCCCCGGCACGAAAACTCACTGCTATGCCAAGACCGATAAGACACAGCGGTATCGTCCAGCGGATCGTGTTGGACACTGCGCCCGTGCCCAACAGTGAGCCCTCTAGCACACCAGAAGCTATCGAACCGACATCAAAGCCCGATAATGCAAACAAGCCAAACGCAAGCCCAAAAGCAACTACTACTGTCAGCAGCCGCCCGGCTAGTTCACCGGCCCACCGGTTCATTTGGACACTCCGGCTAGTTCATCGGCCCACCGGTTCATTTGGACACACCAGCTAGTTCGCTGGCTATTTCGCCAGTTATTTCGTCGGCTATTGCACCAGCTATTTCACCGGTCTGGCGATTCATGTGGAGGCTCCAGTCATCTGCTGGCCGATTGCGCGCCGGTCGAAAGGATGTGAATGCTCACCAACGACACGTCCGCCTCGCATCACGATGAGCCGACTGCAATGCTCAAGCAACTCATCAAGGTCTGAGGAAACCACCATTACCGGGCAGCCAGCAGTTGATCGCTCCGTCAAGCTGTCCCAAACTGCCCGAATCCCGCCGATGTCTAATCCTCGGGTTGGTTGAGCGGCTATAAGAGCACCAGCATCGGGAAGCTCACGAGCAAGGATCAGACGCTGAATGTTGCCTCCCGACAAAGACCTTGCCGGTTGGTCAATATCGCTATAGCTGACGTTGAATTGCTGTAGTCGTTGAGATGCCGCTGCTTTCATACGTCTTGTCGAGATCAGCGGGAACGCAGACAGCACGCGGAATTTTTCGGCTTGCCAGCCGACCACGTTCTGCCAAAGCGGAAGGTCTCCTTGCACACCCTCTGCGTTGCGATCAAAAGGAATGACACGCAACCCGAAAGCGCGCCGTTGTGCGACAGACCAATCCGACAGATCGCTGCCCAAACACTCGAAACTCCCGCTGCTCAAAGGCCTCAGACCTGCCATGGCTTCCACCAGCGTCCGCTGACCGTTGCCTTCCACACCCGCAACACCGACAATCTCGCCAGCGCTAATGTTGAGGTCAACATTGCGTAACGGAGCGTCACCATGTGCGGATTGAGCCGATGCTTCGTGCAGTCGCATCCGCTGAGATGTCGAAACAGTCGCTTGAGTAGAGCTGACAGGAATGTCAGGGCTAACGGGGCTGTCAGGGTTAGCGGGGCTGTCAGGGCTAACGGGGCTGACAGGCAGCAAAGTTGATGCGTCTGAGCCGATTATGAACTCGCTCAGATCGTTGTCGTCGATTGCGTCAATAGAGGTCGCTTCAAGCACGATGTGGCCTTGTCGAAGCACGGTCACGGTGTCGGCTACCTGCCGAACCTCCGAGAGTTTGTGCAAAACCACTAGCACCGTTACCCCTTCGGCGGTGATCGCTCGGAGGCGTTCGAACAGTGCTGACACCCGGTCAGGTGCCAGCACAGATGTGGGCTCGTCAAGCACCAGCAGACCTCCCCGACCGGGATTAGACCGTGCGATCTCAATTGATTGCAGCAGCTCAACCGACAACTCTCGCACTCGCTGGCTGACCTCAACGGCTACACCCCGCTGTGACAGAAACACCGACCAGCGCCGTGTTATGTCACTGCGACGGTATGCCACCTTACGGGTCGGCACCGAAGAACTTAACTCAAGCGCCTCTGCCACTGTGAGGCTTGGGATGAGGGATGCATGTTGATGCACCATGTCACACCCAGCGGCGCGGGCTGCCTTGTAGTCGCCAGCAGCAACAGTGACACCATTGACCTTGACGTTACCTGTGTCATGGGGCTGCAGGCCCGCGATGACACGAGCCAAGGTCGTCTTGCCCGCGCCGTTCTGGCCTACTAAGGCATGAACCCCGCCCACTGGAAGATCCAGCGAAACTGAGGAAACGGCGGTGACTGAACCGAAACGGACAGTGACATCGCCGCATGTCACTGCGCTCGTATCAGACACTTTGTCTCAGCAGCATCTCAGCAACATCTCAGCAACATCTCAGCAGCGTAGGATCAACCCGCCGACGCTGTCGGAAGGTTTGCTTAGCGTTCCTCAGCGACTTCTTCAACGACGAGATCGCCCGTATTGAGGGCTTCGACCGCGGCATCAATGTTGGCAAGAACCGCACGCGCTCGTTGTGCGCGGTCTCCGCTGGCGTTTTCTAGGAAAGCTTCAGGCACCGAGAACGAGATCTCACCGGTCTCAGGGCCGACACGGCGTGCCCTGCCCGTCTCGCCTCCGTTGAGTATGTGTTCAATCTCGGTCTGGACCGTCAGAGACCATTCAATCTCAACGACAATGGCTACCTGAGCAGGACCTAGTTCTGATAGGTCTGAACTGGCCATCACCATTGCGTCGTTTTCGACAGCAGCCTCGACAACACCCAGATCGCTTGCAGCCGCGCCTGTAAATATGAAATCGATACCGTCGGCATAGAGGCCAGACGCGAGTTCACGGGCACCAGCGGGATCCTCAAAGCCGTTAGCGAACGTAGCTGTCGTTTCAATGTCGGCGTTTACTGAGCGTGCTCCGTCGCTGAACGCGTTGTAATCGGCCCATGCGAAAGGCAGCGGAGCCCCACCGATATACGCCAGCTTGTTGGAGTCGGTTAGCGCTGCGGCGTAGATGCCACCGATGTAGGCACCTTTGAAGAACTGGTAGTCCATCACGTTCACATTCGGTTGGTCTACCGGCGAGGCGACCATACCTATGAATTTCGTGTCTGGGTAGTCCGGTGCCACTATGTCAAGCGTGGCACCCAGATCAAAGAACGTGGTGATGATGATATCCGCGCCACTGTCAGCGAGATTACGGATTTGTGTCTCGAAGGCGGCCGGGTCGGTTGCCTCAACAAACTGCGTCTCATGGCCGTTGGCAGCAGCCGAAGCTTCTAAACCGGCGATCATGCCATCTACCGGGCCTTGATCGCCAGCTGCTTGATTGGACAACAAGGCCACTCTAAGTGGCGAGGCATCCTGCTCGGGTGCCGCTGGCTCCTCAGGGTCTTCTGGGGCCTCCTGTTCAGGGGCTTCTGTCTCCTGTTGAGTGGTATTTGGTTGTGTGGTCTCCGGCGGAGATGTTGCCGGTTCTGTTTCGTCGTCGCCGCAGCCAACGGCAACAAGCGTCAGAACCGCCAAGATCGACACAATCAGTCTTGTGGTCTTCATGGCACTCCCATCGTTGATCAAGGTGCCCATATAAGCGCCTTGTGCAATCGATACCATAACAACAGACCAGCCTCTAGTCAAGCGAACCGTGCAAGCACGGGGTCTTAGCTAGCATGACAGCACGGCGCGTCAACTCTGGCAAAAGGCTTTCATGCTGGGTTCACACTAAATCGACTTCGACTCCTAGGCCGGGAGTGGTTGGCACGCGGTATGCGCCGTTCGCGGCTACCAACGGTTCGGAAGCGACATCGGATTTGACACCCTGATTGCCGGGGCTGCAGCCGAAGTTCACGGCGCGCATAGCGGCTGCACAATGCACGTTGGCGGCGGCTGCCACACTCGACTCGGCGACTTTGCCAGCCAGGTTTATTTGCAGCCCCAGCGATTCGCACAAAGCCGCGCCTCGCATTACTCCGGTTATGCCGCCGAGTTTCACCAGTTTGAGGCTCACCCCGGCCACGCCAGTGCGTCCGAAGACGAGGATGTCGTTGAGAGAATGGACGCTCTGATCAGCACAGATTGGCACGGGTGATGCCTGAGCGACTCGCACCATGGCTGCGTGGTCGCCCTGCGCTATGGGCTGTTCAATGAAAGCAATGTCGAGCCCGTCAAGTGCTCGCAGGAAACTCAATGCCTGAGGCTCGCTCCAGCCTTGGTTGGCGTCGCCGCACAGCACGCAGTCAGCGGGCAGCGCCTCACGGACACGCCGCATCGTTTCAATTTCGGCCTCGGTCGATCCGATACCAAGCTTCATCTTGAACCAGCGGAACCCTGCCTCGCGTTTGGATAGAGCTGAGGCGACATCAGCGTCTGGATCCCCGCTGCCGATCAATGTCAGCGCAGGAACCGACGCGCGCACCTGCCCGCCGAGCAGTTCCGCCACGGGTATGCCGAAGTGCTTGCCAGCGATGTCGTGCAGGGCCATGTCAATGGCACCTTTGGCGGTGTCGTTGGCGTGCATCATTTTGGCCATCGCCCACCACAGCGCGTTGCGGCGCAAGGGATCCTCACCGATCAGGCCTCGAGCCAGATAGTCAACGGCTGCTGCAATGGCGGGCTGTGTGTCGCCGGTGAGGTCAGCGGCCTCAACACCTTCGCCCCAGCCGACAAGGCCGTTGTCGGTTGTGACTTTGGCCAGCACATTGCACGAGCGTTCAATAGTGATGTGCGACATCACCACCGGCTTGGCCAGCTCAACAGTGATCGGCACAGCCTCAATGCTCACGATCCGCATGACGATCTCCTTTCGGGGTTGATTCGAAGCACTCCGGCTCTTGCTTCTGCCTCGACTTCTGCTTTGAGTTCTGTTTCGGGCTCTTGTTTGAGCTTCTGCTCGGGCCTTTAGTAAGGGCCTCCAGTAAGCAGGTTATAACCACGATCATGCAACATATATGATTGCTTTGTGTTGGTGACAAAGTTTGCGGCTAGTCAATCCCGCAGCAGCAATACATGCAGCAGCCACACATGCAGCAGTCAGAAATGTGACAGTCGTACATGCAACAGTCACACATGCAGCAGTCACGCATCACGCATGAGGGGAACCGATCTGTGAAGCTTGTGACGTTTGATGACGGCAACGGTTCGCGCCTAGGAGTGCTCGGCAGCGATGCCGGGGTCGTTGATGTTTCTGCTACAGGGGTAGCCAAGACGCTGCTGGAGGTAATCGAAGCCGGTGCTAGCGGCCTTGTGGCGCTGCAAGAAGCGGCCGTTGCTGCGCCGGTGTTGGCTCCTGACCGTGTGCGATTGCTGGCACCGCTTCGCCCTCGCAACAACATCATGGCGGTGGGTCGCAACTACCAAGCGCACGCCAAAGAGTTTTCTGCCAGTGGCTTCGATGCCTCCGAGAAGAAAGTGATCCCAGATCATCCGATCATCTTCACCAAGGCACTGTCGTCAATCATCGGCCCCGACGAAGCGATCAACACTGCAATGGATCCCAGCAGCACCGCCGACTACGAAGGCGAACTAGGCGTGGTGATCGGCGCTGGCGGCCACCGCATCGACGCTGACACAGCTATGAACCACGTCTTCGGCTACACGGTCGTGAACGACGTGACCGCGAGGGCCTTGCAAGCCCGCCATGTGCAGTTCTTCATTGGCAAGAGTCCGGCCACCTTCTGCCCTATGGGTCCGTGCATCGTTACCGCAGATGAGATTGATGACATCGGCTCGGCACGCCTGCGCACCACCGTCAACGGTGAACTTCGACAGGATGCCGCTATCGGCGACTTGATCTTCGATATACCCACGCTGGTTGAGTCCATTTCCGCAGCCGTGCTGCTTGAGCCCGGTGATGTGATCGCCACGGGCACTCCAGCGGGGGTGGGGATCGGTTTTGACCCGCCGGTCTATCTGCAGCCTGGTGATGTGGTGGAAGTATCTATCGACGGCATCGGCACCCTGCGTAACCCAGTGATATAAGCAACCCTGTGATATGAGACTGACACAAGATCGTCAAACAGTCGAATAGATGTCAGTGTGAATGTCAGTGGGGTTTGTCTTGGTGCTTGGCTAGCTAACCCTTGATGGAGGCGGTCAGGGATAAGGCTTGCTGATCGCTACTGAGTGGCAGTTCCACCACTTCGTTGAGGTCGGCGGACAAGTCGGCAGCCATATAAACCTCCATAACTAGGCGGGCATCGCGAGCATCAACCATCACCTCAGTGTCATGGGCTACAGCCTCTAGAAAATGGGTGGTCTCACGCTCCATCGGGCCAGCGTAAGTTGACTCCACGTATTCACCGGGCATTGTTGACAGCGGGAACTGCATCCCAGATTCTGACGTGTTGTGGAGGATCTCTTTGTGGGTGTCATCAATCATCACCGTGCCTTCGGTGCCGACCAACTCAATCCAGGTGGTGGAGGCGTTCGGATAGCCGGAGGCGGGTAGCGCCATACCCGCGTTGGCGGTCACAACTGCACCGTCGTCCATGGTGACGATCATCACCTGCGAGTCGGGCAGCCCTAGGCTCTGGTGACGCACACCCCAGGCCATCTGCGAATAAACACGCACCGGGCGACGGGGCTTCAGACACCAGAACGCGAAGTCAATATCGTGGGTGGCTTCCATCGCAGCTGGAGACAGCTTGATGCGGTTGCCGATCTTGGCACCGAGACGGCGACCCACATGACGGGTTATCAGCACATGGCGCAGATCACCGACGCTGCCGTCACGCACGCTTCGCCTAGCGAACGACTGCTTGGGATTGAACCGCTGCGAATACCCGATGGTGAACTTCAGTCCACCCTTGTTGGCAAGGTCGATGAGTTCGTCGGCCTCTTCCAACGCCAGCGCGATTGGCTTCTCTAGTAGGACATGCAGTCCCGCCTCCAAAGCGGCTTTAGCCATCGGATAGTGAGTGGTTTCGGGAGTGGCCGAGATCATCACTGCGTCAAGATCTTCGATCTCCAGCAGTGTCTCCCAGGCTTCGGTGCTGGTGGCAGGCTTGACCATCTGCTCGATTTCGACTCTCCGCAACGGGTTAGTCTCGGCAATGTGGAGATGTTCGACTAATGCGTGACGGGCGCAGGCCATCGCCCTGATGCCACCACACCAACCTGTGCCGATTACTCCCACGTTGAGTTGCTTCACCATGCAGTTGTCCTTTCTTGCTTTATTGAATGTTCCTTGAGCTATCTAAAGTCGCCCTCAAGTCGGTTTGTTGGCTACCTCAAGCCCGCTGTCGGCTGCGTTCGCCACTCCGGTCACGATCCACTCCGGCCATGTGCAATCAATTGCTGCGTTGCAGGCCTGCCTGCAGTTCTTCGGGATCGGCGGGCAGGCTCACGGGTTGCCCTAGGCGCGCTGAGTAGTCCATCGCCATCGTCAACAGCAGGTTGCGGTGTCCCTCAGCCGCGGTGGCGTGAGGGGTTGACACCCCGTTGCTGAGCCGGTTGAACCAAGTGGCGGTCTCTTCACGCATTGGCCCCCACAGCAAACCATCGGACAGATCACCTGGCGGGTAGCTGCCGACGAAATCCACATAGCGCTCGGCGGGTGCCTCGAAGCCTCGGCTGCGGTAGCCAGCGGGCTGAGGGATCTCCGAAGCGACGATCACGTCACGATGGGTGTCCTCAATGTCGATCGCGCCTTTGGTGCCCACAATGCCGATCTCCAACCCGTAGACCGCTCCAGGCCACACCACCGGCAGCGCCCAAGAAATGTTCATCGAAAAAATGCTGCCGTCGTCCATGGTGAACAGCCCGAAAGTGGCATCGAGCGTGCCCCAAGAGCCCAACACCTTGTCGACCGAGCGGGCGTAGACCTCCACCGGCGTTTTGGGTTCCATCAGCCATATGCACATATCCAGGCTGTGGGTGCCCGACACCACCATCGGGGTGAGGTTGGTGCGGTCATCAGCTTTAGAGAGGGTGGCCTCCACCACCATGCGGTTCATCAGAGCCCTAGTGACCACGCTGGTGACATCGCCGATCTGACCGTCGCGCAGACGCTGCTTGACGGTGAGGAAACGCCGACGGAAACGCTGCGTGTAGCCAATCACAGCGTCAATACCACCGCTCTCAATAGCGGCAAGTACCTGAGCTGATTCGACTGGGTCGGTGGCTAGGGGCTTCTCAATGAAAATCGGGTAACCGTGGGCCACCGATGCCATGATCGGGTCAACATGTTCGCGCTCGTCGGTGGCAACGATCACTGCGGATACCTCTGGCCGGGCCAGCAGAGACGCTGCATCGCTGGTTACGAAATCTGCCTGCGTGTCGACTGCTAGCTGCTTAGCGGTCGGCTCGTGAACATCGCACAGGCCTAACCAGTCGACACCTGAATACTCCCGGGCAAGCACAGCCCGGATGCGTCCGATGGTGCCGCAGCCGATTACTGCCAGCCCGATCCCGTTTGCCATGTCCGCTCCTTGATCCGTGATGTGTGTTGTTCGATCCGTGATGTGTGTTGCGATGCGTGCGATGTGTTGTGCGATCCGTGGTTAGTTGCTGAGTTGCGAGGGTTCTTGTGTGTGTGTGTGAGAGGGGGGGAGGAGGGTGGAGGCTCAGCCGTAGACAGATTTCAGGTGTAGCCCAGAAGCCGTGCCGCGTTGCCGCCTGCGATCAGATCGATCTGGGTCTGGCTGAGCCCCGGCACCGAGCCGATCAGCTCAAGCGGGTCATCGTCGCCCATGTCGTATGGATAGTCGGTTCCTAGCAGCACATGGTCGGCACCGTATTTGTCGACTAGGAACTTCACTTGGTCGGGATCAAACACCATCGTGTCAAAAAAGAAGCGCTTCAGGTATTCGCTGGGCAGTTTGGGCACGCCCTCACTCACATCGGCGCGGGCTCGCCAGCCATGATCAATGCGACCCGCGTAGGCGGGTAAGTAGCCACCGCCATGCACTATCACCACTTTGAGCTTCGGGTAACGCTCCATCACACCATTGAAGATGAGGTGCGCGGTGGCCAAAGTGGCCTCAAAAGCGTGACCGATGATGTTTACGAAGTTGTGGCCTTGAAGCCGCTCGCGGTGGGTGTGTCCTTCGGTGTGGATCAGCACCACCGCGCCGAGTCGCTCCGCCTCGGCCCAAAAATTCTCAAGGCGCTCGTCGGAGATCTCGCTGCCCTCCACATGGCTGCCAATCTCAAGACCTCGCATACCTAATTCGTTGACGCAGTAGAGCAACTCGGCCACGGCAGCTTCAGTGCTTTGCAACGGCACACTTCCCAGCGGCGAGAAACGGCCCGGATGCTTAGACGTGGCTTCGACTAGCTCTTCGTTGATGATCCGACACACCTGAGCACCTACCTCAGGTTCAGCCCAGTAGTAGTACTGGTAGACCGACACAGCTACCGCCTGGATGTCGACACCCATGCGGTCCATGTCGGCTAAACGCACCTCCAAGGAATCCATCTTCGGACGCAGATATTCGAGTTGGCGACGGTTGACCTCGCGGGTTACAGCGGTGCCGTAGGCCAATGGCACCCGGCCGACTCGTTCCGCCTCCACCTTCATCATCTTGGTGACAGGCCCGCATTCACGGTGGCAGTGAATGTCAATGACCGGCCCGTCGCTTCGCTGCGCTCTCATTGCACGTCTCCCGGTACGTCTCCCGCAGGTTCGGTTCGTTTGGTTCGTCTTAGCGACTTCGAAGCAGCCAAACCACCACTGCTATGATACATTATATATGATGCATCAATGATGGCGCATACTCCAACTTCGTTTTCCCGTTGCCTGCCACCTACACGGACTCCTCGCGCCCCATGCATTGATCTGCCTGATGGCAGCATTGATACGCATGTGCATGTTTTTGATAGCCGCTATCCGCTGTCTGTTCAGCGCGGCTATGAACCACCCGACTCTAGGCTTGAGCATCTAACGGCCATGCATAAGGCCATTGGCATAGACCGAGTGGTCTTGACCCAAGCCTCCATTTACGGGATCGACAATCAGGCCATGCTTGATGCCTGCGATGCGCTCAACTCCGAAGCTCCGGGTCGGGCTCGAAGTGTTGTGGCTGTTGCGAGCAGCGTCACCGACCAAGAACTGGCTGACATGCACGCACGAGGTGCCCGAGGTGTGCGGCTCAACACAGACAACGCTGGAGGGATGCCCATCGGCTGGGAGGAACTACCCGTGTTGTGTGAGCGCATAGCTGCGCTGGGCTGGCATATTGAGTTTCTGTTCCCTGGATGTGACATGGTGGAGCTAGCACCGATAATCGCGTCGCTACCGGTGCCTGCTTGCATCGGGCATTTTGCCTATCAGCCTGCTTGCGATGGTTCGGCGACCGAGGGCTATGAGGCGTTACTTGCGTTGTTGCGCGACGGCAACACCTGGCTAAAGATCTCTGGTGCAGACAGGGTTAGCGCAGTTGGCGCTCCCGGCTATGAAGATGTTGCACCGCTGGCGCGTGCCGCCATAAAGGCCAACCCCGAACGGATCATGTGGGGTACCGACTGGCCTCACCCCAACAAATACGATCCTGCCAAAGTGCCTGATGAAGGGAATCTTGTTGATGCGCTCGGATCTTGGGTAGATGATCCTGACATGCTGCATCGCATCACTGTGGATAATCCCCAGAGCTTCTACGACTTCTAGTCGGCTCCCGCACAGTTGACCTGCCCGCGAGCTATTGCGCTATTGCGATGCCCGTAGCCAAAGTCGCTGCGTTTGACCTGCGCGCGCGTAAGCAGGGCTTCAGTGGCTGGGGCTAAGGGCGCGCCGCAGTGGGATCCAAGCCAGTGCAACAGCGGCAGTGACAGCGGTCACCGACCAGAAAGGCACGGTCGGTCCTGTGACGTCATAAAGGAACGACCCGGCAGGCGGTCCTCCTAGCTGGCTGATCCTGATGATGGTCACCCATATCAGCACTGTGATCCCGCGGTGGTGTCGGCCTCCGACAGTGGCTGCGTAAGCCTGAGCCTGTGGCACGAAGCAACCGAATCCGAATCCACACACGGCCAGCCCTGCTACCACCCACCCCGGCGAAGATGCCAGAGCCGTGACGGCTGAACCCGCAGCCATAAGCGCGAACGCTGTAGTGATTAGTTTGACCTTGCCGATCCAATCGATGAGCAGACCTATACGGATTGCTGCCAGCACTATCCCCAACTGGAACGACGCAATGAGGGCACCGCGCGTTGCCACCTCAACACCGAATTCGTCGTTAAGCAGCAACGGCACCACAGTGAGCCCAAGCCCGTGCAGTAGGTAGGTCGCCACGAAAGTCGCTACGAGAACCCCGACGTAGTCCGCCAAAGTGCCGTTGGTACGCATGGCCACAACTGCAGCTCGCAGGTGACGCAGCGGCGGCTCAACAGTTGTGTTAGGCCGGTCTGAGGGCATTCGGCTAGACCACGCCGCCAGAGGGAAACCGACCAGAAAAATCAGAAACGGCCGGAAGGTTCCGTTCACCGCTAAGAAGCCAGCAATCAAAGGTCCCAGCAGGGAGGTCGTTTGCAATCCGGTCATGTTTATGCCCATGGCCCGGGTGCGTGCCTCGCCAGCGAAAGCGTCGCCGATCAAAACGATACCCACGCCGAGAATGCCGGATGTGCCGATGCCCTGAATGAAGCGAACAATCACCAACGACCAGAAGGATCTGGCAAAGAAACCGGCCACTCCGAACACCGAGAACAACAGCAGCGCTGTGAGGATCACCCGGCGACGGCCGATTCTGTCGGCCATATAGCCGATCAACGCCGAGAACAGCACCCCCGCGAAAGAGATTGATCCTTGGACTAGTCCGATGGAGCCGCGTGACACTCCGAAAGTTTCTGCTAGGTCTGGCAAAATCGGTGCCGTGACCGAAAATCCGAGTGTGCCCATTGAGCCCACCGCGATAGCGATGGCAAGTTGCTCGTAAGGTCGAGTGGCCGTGCCGAACGGGCGACTCAAAAAGGCAGCGGCACTCATCAGCAAATCATATATGATATATCTTTACTGCCGGTTGGGTTCATGCAGTTGGGATCAGGCAGTTGGGATCAGGCGCAAACGTGAACAAGCAAAATGGAGGTTTCGACTCGGCGATGTCATCGCAGCAACACAAATATCAGGAGATCGTTTTTGAGGTTCGCAACGATGCTGCTTGGATCGGCATTAATCGTCCAGAGGTTCGTAATGCTTTCCGTGAACAAACACTTGACGAACTAGCCGATGCCCTCAACTCCACCCGAACCGACCCCACGATCGTGGCCGCGGTGGTATATGGAGTCGGAGGTCATTTCTCAGCAGGTGGCGACTTCCATGCCATGATGAAGCTCAACAAGGCCAACTCCTACATGTGGAACGACCGCATGCAGAAAGTGGCTATGACCTGCCGCAACCTGCCGATCCCGGTGATCGCCATGGTGGAGGGTGCCTGCGTGGGCGGCGGCCATGAACTGATGCTGTGGTGCGATCTAGTGATCGCTGCGGAGGACTCGATCTTCGGCCAGACCGGTGCTCGGGTTGGTGCCTGTCCTACCGTCGGTGCGACCCAGTACATCGGCAAGCTGATCGGTGAGCGTCGGGCTAAGGAGATGATCTTTTTATGCAAGCGCTACTCGGGCGCGGAAGCGGCCCAAATAGGGCTGGCCAACGAAGCTGTGCCCGCTGACCAAGTGCTTACACGGGTGGAGGAGGTAGTGGCTCAAATCAAGGGCTACAGCTCTCAGACGATCCGCTCTACCAAGGTGTCGCTCAACTTCGATAGCGACGCGTTGTATCCGTCGTGGCAGCACGGCATGGAACTGCTAGCCAACATCTGGGGCACCGAAGAGTCTCTTGAAGGGATGAACGCCTTCTTGGAGAAGCGCCCGGCAGATTTTCATCAGTTCCGCAAACGTAACCGTGATGCGCTTGACACATATATGGACGATTTCAGCGAGGGCCGCAACCAGAGCGAATCATCGCGCCGAGCCCGGCAGGATTGAAGTTGCGAGTCGGCTCGGGTGGGTGTTGTGGGGCGTGTTGTCGTTGTGAGGCGAGTAGTGACGTTGCAAGCTAAGTCATGAATTTGCGAGTTGAGCTATGACAGGGGGCGCTCTTGACGGGGTGCGGGTGCTGGATCTGAGCCGTGTGCTGGCTGGACCCATGTGTGCAATGTGGCTCGGTGATATGGGTGCTGATGTCGTCAAGGTTGAGCGCCCGGGTACCGGTGACGACACTCGGACTTGGGGTCCTCCATTCGCTGGAACCGAGGCGGCCTACTACCTATGCGCCAACCGCAACAAACGCAGCCTCACCCTGGATTTGAGCCTGCCCCGAGGACGCGGAATTCTCGCCGAGTTGATCCGGGGTGCTGATGTGGTGTTGGACAACTTCAAGATAGGCACCCTGGAACGCTGGGGTTTCGATGACGACTGGTATGAAGCCGAAGCACCGACTGCGGTTCGGGCCACCATCTCGGGTTACGGATCCACCGGCCCTAAGGCGGCCATGCCTGGATATGACTTCATCTTGCAGGCCGAGACGGGTCTCATGGCCGTCACAGGCGAACCCGATGGTGAATCAATGAAGCACGGCGTGGCGTTGGTGGACGTATGCACTGGAATGCTGACTGCAATTTCGGTGCTGGGAGCGCTTGTTGCGCGCGGTCGCACCGGACAGGGTCAGCGCATTGAGGCCTCGCTGCATGACACCGGCATTGCGATGCTGGCCAATGTGGCCGCCAACCACCTGGTTAGCGGCACCGAGGCTGCTCGCTACGGCAACGGTCATCCCAACATCGTGCCATACCGCACATATCGGGCCTCCGACGGAGAAATGGCGATAGCGGTAGGAAACGATGCCCAGTTCGTGAAGTTCGCGCAAGTGCTCGGCTTTGAGGAGTGGGCTGTCGATGAGCGCTTCGCTCAAAATGTGCAGCGGGTGGGCAACCGCGATCTTCTCGACAGACAGATTGAGCAGCGCATCGCCGAGCGCAGTCGGGCTGAATGGACCGCTGATCTTGAGGCCAACGGTATTCCCTGCGGGCCAATCAACTCGGTGACAGAAGCGCTGGGTTCGGCTCAAACGCTGGCTCGCAACATGGTGACAACCGTTGTTCACCCCACCGCTGGGCAGCTGTCGATCACGGGCGTGCCATTCCAGATGTTCGGCACTCCGACTGCTGTGCATCGCCCCCCGCCCACGCTCGGTCAGCACAGCCGTGAAGTGCTAATGGAACTCGGTTTTGATGAAGCCGAACTCTCGAATTTGGTGGCTGAAGGTGTTACTACCGTTGAGTGAGAGACGCAAGCTGTGCAAGCTCTGCGCTGGCACAGCCCCGCTTGGGGAAGCCTTGAGGTTGAGAAGGCAGTGACCATGACTGCTGATCGCAGCGAAAGACCAACTGGCACGGCACCAGCGGAGTGGTGGCCCGAACTGGGTCCGGTTTGGGCACCCTCGGCTGTGACCAAACCAGCATGTCGATGCATTGATGTGCATACTCATCTGGCTGTGCCAGCGGCTTCGGCTGTGGCTAAACCGCACTTCTCACCAGAGATGGACCCGCGCTCGTTTTTCTCGCCGCCTGAGAGCCTGCGCTACAACCAGGAACTTCGCAGTCAGCCCCACATCGTTGCCAAGTTCGAAGAGCCCGAAGCCCGCATCATCGACATGGACTCACAGGGCATTGACATGCAGATATTGGCGGTGCCACCGGGCGAATACTTCTACTGGCTAGATGATGAGCACGCCGCCCGAGTTTCACGCCTGCAGCATGAGCGTCTCGCTGAAGTGGTGGACCGGCATCCGGATCGGTTTGCTGCGGTTGCCAACCTGCCAATGGATCATCCCTCGCTGGCTGTGGAAGTAATGGTCGAAGCTAGGCGCGACTTTGACATGCACGGCTTTGAGATCAATGCCGATGTCAACGGCGGCGATCTTGACGACCGCCGTTACGACCCGGTCTGGGAGAAAGCGGTGGAGTTGAGCATGACCGTGATCATGCATCCCCAAGGGTTCACCCACGGTCAACGGATGGACGACTACTACTTGGTCAACGTGGTGTGCATGCCGCTGGCATCTACTCTGGCTGTTTCACGCATGATCTTGGGCGGGGTCTGGCAGCGCCATCCTGATCTGCAGATGGTGGTAGTGCATGGCGGCGGCTATCTGCCCTACTACTTCGCTCGCACCGATCACGCGTTTTCGGTTCGTCCCGAGCTGCGCCGTCACATTGATCGCAAACCCAGCGAGTATCTGCACAAGCTGCATTTCGATACCACAGTGTTTGAGCCTCGCATGGTTGAGTATCTGGTCGAGACTTTCGGTGACGCACAGGTGCTGCTGGGCACTGACTATCCCTTCGATATGGGGCCCACTGACCCTCTGGCCTTTTTGGCGCAGGCTCGTCTGACTGAGCAGTCACGAAACCGGATCTTGGGCGATAACGCAGCCAGACTGTTCGGGATCGGCGCATAGCCCGGCCTAGACGTTTGGGCAACATCAAGGCAGGAGCTGTTATGGCACGGATTCCGCTAATCAACACTCGAGAGGGACTCAGCGAAGCCCAGCGGTTGGTCTTTGACTGGATCGTTGAGAGTCGCGGCGAGATGGTCCGCCCGTATGAGGTGTTGTTGCATGTGCCCGAGATGGCGCGGCCCGCATCAGAACTGGGGCATCAGATTCGTTATCAAGGATCGTTGAGTGATCACGACCGCGAACTGGCGATCATCACCACAGCAAAGGCTCACGGCTGTGACTTCGAGTGGGACAGCCATGTTGACAAGGCTCGGGCTGCGGGAGTGTCGCCTCGAACCATTGCTGCGCTGCAAAACGGTGAAGAGGCGCTCTCATGCGTCGATTCAGATCAGGCCGATTCGCACGGGGTCTCAGGTGCTGCTTCGGTTGATGATACAGACAGTGTGATTGTCGGGTTTGTGCAGGAACTGTGCCGCAACTCGACCGTGTCTGAAGTCACTTGGCGTAGCACTCAAGAACGGCTCGGCCTTTCTGGTGCGGTGGAGTTGAGCACGCTGGTGGGGTATTACACCCTGCTTGCTTTTGTGATGAACGCTTCTGGAGCGGGCTGAACACCGCTGTGGGCGAGCAGAGCTTTAAGCCTCGCTGCGTGGCAGTGCTCGGGATTGTGATTGCGCTGCTACTTGCGGGGTCAAACTGCGCTGCTGGAGATAACGGGTCGGCCACGCTGGCGACTGTTGATGGTGTGGAATTGCCTGCGAACGCCCTGTCTGGCTTGCATGTCGATGTGGGGCAACTGAGCCCCGAAGAGTCGGCTGCGTCGGTGTATTTGCTGGTGCTGCATGAGGCGCTCACCGATCGGGCTCTTGCTGAGTTGGGCATCGAAGTCGACCTCGGCGAAACAGAAGCGGCTTTTGCACGGCGCACCGCCCGCTATGACACAGCGGCTGAGCGTGATCTGGCTCTGAAAGCGCGCAACGAGACTGCGCAGCGCACCCGAATCGAGGCTCGGCTCGACGTGCTACGTGACACAGTGTCGCAGACGCTCGTCTATGAGCAGGCTGAAGGTTTCGACATGGATGCTGCTTACCGGGCGTTTCTTATCGACAACGCTGAAGTGTGCGTTCAGCAGATGATTTTGCGCTCGACTGAAGCGCACCAGACTGCGCTGGAGCGTCTAGAGGCGGGTGAAGAGTTCGACAAGGTGGCTCGCGAGCTGTCAGAAGACTCGTTCGTGGATCGTGAGGCCGGTGAATCAGGTGCCGGGGGAGACTTCGGCTGTTCAGCACCGGCGGCGCTGCCGACAGGTCTTACAGCAGCGAGTCTGGATGCCCCGATAGGAGTGCCGCAAGGTTTCCTGCAGTCACGCAACGGTGTGCATGTGATGGTTGTCTACGACCGGACAACACCGCTGCTAGATGAAGTGCAGCCTGAAGTGCTTGAACATGCTGTCGCTCGGCAGGGGCCGGAACTGTTCCGTCTCTGGGCGTTACGGGTGCTTGCCACAGTTGAAGTGGAGGTGAACCCCGACTACGGGCAGTGGGGGGCTTTGCCCGAGACTGAGGGGCTGCCCACAGTGGTTCCAGTCAACGAAGTGCATCGCATCGTCGATTCGTAGCTTTTTGCCTTAATTTCTCGGCGCGCAAGCTCAAATCAGTGCAGAGCGTTCTGTTGCGTGGATGAGCACATTAAGTAGTTTTGGGAATGAGTCTTATTCATGTAATATGGCGAGTTGAGCTTTACAAGCATTTGGGCCGGATTCGACGGTCAACGGAAAGGCAGAATTAATGGGGCAATTGATGGGCGATCGGCAGGGCAGTTGATGCGAGCAAAGTTGCTGTGGATATCGCCCCTAGTTTTGGCGGTGCTGCTGCTTGTGGCGGTTGCTGGCTGCTCACAGGGTGATCAAGTCCTTGAACCGACAGTTTCAGACGCTGATGTGGAGCCAGATTCGTCGTCGCTTACAGACTCAAATCGGGCTTCCACGAAGACCGAAAACTCGGCCGCTGTGCCAACCACGATCGAGCGCGAAACTGATAGCACGGCCAGTGAAGCATCCGAGCAAGCCATCCCGGTAGTCACACAGACACCAGTAGTCACACAGACACCAGTAGTCACACAGGCAACAGCAATAACACAAGCAACAGCATCTAAAACACTCAAAACTCATGAGTCGGACTCAAGCGACACTATTATGGGTCCTCAGGCCACCGACACTGTTTCGCCGAGCGTGCCCACTTCAGATCCGTCCTCGGCCGAGCCAGTTCTGCTTTCAGAGCAGTCAACCGTCGTTTCGTCAGTGTCTTCTCAGGCAACTGTCCGGTCTGGCGACTCGCCCGGTCTACGTAACTCGACTCAAGGCGTGGAAGATGAACAGCGACCGCGACCGCTGCATGTGGATGTGGATGGTGACAGTGCAGTCATCGTCAGCGACCCATCCGATGGAGTTCAGGGCGTTACCGCTCAGCGCAGCGAGGAAAGCCTCGGTCTTCATTCTCAGTCAAGAGGCGAGATGTTCACCTGGCATGACGGCGACAATCAAGTGCCTGTGTGGCAAGACACCCAACTAACGGTGGCCGACATTATTGGCGAAAGCGGGTGGGGTGATCCCTCCGGTCCGGTGTTCTGGTCGGAGTCCAACGAGTTGATGGCGCTGCCGGGAGGCGTCGTGCTGATACTTGATCCAGGGTGGGGCGTAGCTGCTGTTGATGCGTTCATGGAGTCCAACAAGATCGCCCCAGATGAAGCAATCCCTTTTGAGGGCCTAATCAATGCGTTCAAGCTAGAGACTGCCCCAGGCTTACCGTCATTGTTGACAGCGAATGCATTAGCGGGTCAGAGCGGTGTCGTTATCTCTAGCCCGAACTGGTGGATTAGCGGTCTTGTCCAATAACACTGCCGAGTTAGGGGTGCTGCGGGCATGACCGAACTTCAGCAGGTCTGAACCCTCAAATGCTGCAAAGAGGCGTTTTCGTGGCGTTGATGCTTACGACTGCATCAGCGATAGGTTTGATTTTCGTCGCGCCAGTAGATGCCCAGACTCTCGGAGCGCCAACGTTGCGTTATGTGGTGGAGGGTGAGGGGTCGTTAACGGTTGCTTGGATGCCTCCTACGAGTTCGTCTGGAGTTATTGCTTATGATGCGCGTTATATTGAGTCAGCTTCGACATCAAAAAGCGATGGCTCTGCTTGGACGATTAAGTCTGATGTTGGGACAACCAACAGTTTGGTTGCATTGCTTGATGGTTTGACTGATGGTGTGTCTTATGATGTAGCGGTACGGGCTCGTAGTGATTCTTTGACGAGTGACTGGTCGTCGGTGATGTCGGGCACGCCAAGTGACCCGGGTGCTTCGGTAGCAACTGCTTCGGCAGTTTATGATAGTGTGCCGCTTTATGCCGAGTTGTCTAGTGCTACAGATATTGATTTTTTCTCGTTCACTGTAGCTGCAGAGTCTGAGTATATTGTTTGGTCAAGCGGCGACACTGACACGATGGTAGAGTTGACAATGAGTGATGGCTCTAGTCATAGCCCACCTATCACGCATAATAACTCTGGTATAGAACCTGGACCAAACAACTTCATGTTGTACGGTAGTGCGACTCCTGGCACTTATTTTGTTAAGGTCACATCAGGCAGTCAGGCAGATAGTGCCACCCCTCTCTGGCAACCTTCTGGAGATTATACACTGCATCTTCATTTAGCTCCAGACACGACTGGATACAGTGATGCCACAGCAGTAATGCTTAACAGTAAGGCTAGTGGCGTTTTAGCACAGCAAGATCGCGACTTTTTCAAAATAGAACTTCCGACTGACACTACAATTTCTGCACATATCGAATCTCCCGCATTTGGTAGTCTGGTTGGACAGATAGTCGACTCATCTGGTGAGATTGTTGCGCTTGGCAGACCTAGCTTTTTAGAACCTTACTGGGAACATTTTGCACTTAATGTGCCTTTGGGGGCAGGCACATACTATATCGTAGTTGCGGTGCCTTGGACTGTTACAGGCGACCCTTACTTTTTGCATGTTAATGAGTCACCGCTACCTTCTACAAAACGCGACGAAGCTGTAAATCTGCCGTTGGGTGTTGTTGCAGGCGGAACTGCCTCGCACGATTCGGAGGCCTTGTTTAGGATAGAACTAAGTGAACCTTTAGCGATTGAAGTGAGCAGTAGTAGCAGTGTTGTCGGTGAGATGAAGATCGAACTATGGGATCAGGACGGTCAGATTATAGCAGGCGGTGCAAGCCAGGAAAGTCGTCAACTGAGGCAGTTAACTTCACAAAGTTATCTCCTCACTCTACAAAGTCTGGGTATTAGAGAGTATTTGGAGGCTGGTGTCTACTATCTCAATGTCAATTTTTTAGAAGCGGGAACCGTGGGACAGTTCCTTACAGTGATACGTCCCGATTATCAGTATGCTCGACAGCTACGGATTTGTCAGATCGGACAACCCAGTGTCGATGATCACTTATATGGATGTCAGTGGCATTTGCACAACACTGGTCAGTTAGCAGGCGCTGTCTCTGGTGAGGACATCAATCTTGGTGATGTCTGGGCTGCAACCAAGGGTGAAGATATCACGGTGACCGTTGTTGATCAGGGCATCGACTATGCGCATCCAGACTTGAGAGACAACTTTGACCTGGCTACTAGTGGCAGCGCCTTTGGAGACCCTGTAGTGGAACTAGCGAATGAAGCCACGAACCATGGCACGAAAGTCGCCGGGATTATCGCGGCTCGCGACAACGAGATAGGCGTTGTCGGTGTTGCACCTCGAGCCAGCATCTCTGCCTATCAGTTGCTTGGCTTCCCTGAAGCTGATTTGGCGGGACTGGTTGAAGCATTCTCGCTATATGCAGAGGATGTTTCGATCCGAAACCATAGCTGGAACCCGAGACAGAGAGCACCTCGCACGGTGCTACCCGAAGCAGTTAAGAGGGCGCTCAACACAGCTAGAACTCTCGGCGACGGAGGTCGTGGCACACTACAGATCCAAGCAGCGGGGAACTTAGGCCCGTCAGGGGAATACACCAGCCACAACCGTTATCTGAACTATCGGGGTTTTGTTGCGGTGTGCGGTGTGGACGACCAAGGCGAGCACTATAGCGATTCGGCTCAGGGACCGAATCTGTGGATATGTGCGCCTACTCAAGGAGTTGGGCGACCAGGTATCGCCACAACCGACCGGGCAGGTAGATACCAGCTTGACTTCTCCGGTACCAGCGCGTCAGCCCCGATGGTTTCAGGTGTGGCGGCTCTGGTGCGTTCCGTTAATCGTGATTTGTCTTGGCGTGACACCAAGCTAATTCTCGCTGACTCGGCTCGAGTGGTGAAACCGGGCGATGCCAGTTGGGAGTCTGGTGCCACCAAGTACAGCAGCGCGTCGCAGACGTATCGGTATAGCCACAAGTTCGGGTTTGGGGTGGTGAACGCAGAGCGGGCGGTGGAACGAGCTCAGAACTGGAAACTGCTTCCTGATGAGGAGTCAGTGTCGGCAACTCAGAGCACTCCGTTCACGATTGCTGACACACAAACCGCCGCAGCGCAGAGCACAGTAGCAGTTGACGGTTCGGTGACATTCGTGGAGCATGTAAAGGTAACGCTTGATATTGAGTCACAACATTTCCGTGATCTGGATATTGAGCTTGTGTCACCTTCGGGAACCATCTCGAAACTCAGCGTTCCGTTCCAGTGCCTGCCATTCCATGATTGTGATGTGTCGGGGATGGCAGCGCTAAGTTCGACGCGTCATCTGGGTGAAGACTCTAGAGGCAACTGGACGCTTCGAGTGACCGACAGCGTCAATAGCGGCACATCTTCCACTGTGTCGTCGTGGTCAATTGAAATCTATGGTCACACACGCGCACAGGTTGTGTCACCGGCGACGGTTTGGGTGTCTGAAGGAGCGGGTTCTGTGAGTATTGAACTATCAGGTGACCCACTGCTGAGCACGATGGTGACCGCAACCCTCTCCACTGGCACGGCATCGGGTGGGTCAGACTGTTCAACAGGTGGCACGGACTTTGATGATGATGTGCCTGCGGTGCAGACGCTCAGCAAGGGTGCATCATCTCACACGTTGAGTGCGATAGTGGTGTGCTCGGACACCGAAAATGAAGGTGACGAGACTTTCACGGTGGCACTGACAGCATCTTCTGGCGTTTTTGACACATCCGAGGCGCATTGCTCATCTTCGACTGAATGCATCGTGACTGTCGTCATCATTGATGATGATCTAGTGGTGAAGGTACCGAGTGATTGGGGTTTGATTCCGTCAGGTCTGAACGCCGGTGACCGTTTCCGGTTGTTGTTTAGAACCTCAGCCGAACGTGATGCCACTGCTTCAGACATCGCTGTCTATGACAGTTTCGTTCAGTCTCTTGCGTCAGCGCCAGAGGCTCACGCCGACCTCGGCAACTACGCGGAGCAGTTCAAAGTGTTCGGCAGCACGCAAGCCGTTTCAGCTCGCACGCATAACGCTCTTTGGAACACTTCGGGGTGGGTGGACGGTTCTAGGTCGTCTTCTTCGTCGGGGGTGCCGATCTATTGGTTGAATGGTGCGAAGTATGCCGACAACTATTTTGGTTTCTGCGCATATAGCAGTCTCTCTAGCAGCGAGAAAACTGCTCTAGAGAATCAGTTCCATTATGGCAATATTCGCTCGGAGTCAGGAGCGGTAGAGACCATGCGACGAGAGCCGTTCACTGGTACAGGTCAGTCGTGTGAGACAAGCGAAACCCTGTTTTTGGGGGCTTCACCTAATGTAGCACATGGTGCAGCTGGAGCGGTGTCGGCGGGAGGTAATGCCTGGGATGTCTCACCGTGGGCTGAAGGCACCACAAGCAACAGCGAGACGAGACCATTCTATGCGCTGTCTCCAGTGTTCATAGCAAGTGCCGATCCTCTAGTCAATTTGACAGTGACACCCACCAGCGTGGCTGAAGGCGAATCGGTAGCGATTAGCGTGAGCATTAGTGAGGCGCAGAGCGCGCCACTAACCATCCCACTCACCTATATTGATGAGACTGCTGTGAGCAGCGCGGACTATACCGCAGTTAATAGCCTTGTTATTCCAGCTAACATGACCGCATCGTCAACCGTGATGCTGTCGATAGTGCAAGACAGCTTCTATGAGAGTGACGAGACGTTCAGTATTGCTTTGGGCAAGCTGCCAGATTCAGTGCAGGCTGGCGCAACATCGAAAGCGTTAGTAACGATAACTGACGAGACAGACCGTCCGCAGATGACCATCGACTGGACCGGTGGTGCCACTACGGTCAACGAAGGTGCTATGGCATCGTTTACGGTTACAGCTAATCGAGCATCCTCATTTGATCAGAGCATCGTAGTGAGCACTCAACAGGCGACCAGTGATCCTATTGCCATGAGTGATATTGATTTTGCTGCTTTGCGCGCACAGGTTGTCACCATGACTGCCGGTACCACGACTGCGTTCGGCGCGGTCACTACCACATCGGATCGCCTTGATGAGGCGGCACGCGAGAAGTTACGTGTCGTGCTTGATGCACCTTTGTCTTCGGCTGAATACACGATTGACTCGACCGATAATGAGTCCGCTGATTTGCAGATAGTCGACCAGAACCCGACGGTGGTAAAGCTTGCTGTAGTGGGTGGCACAGCAGCTATTGCCGAAGCGGGAGGTAGTAAACTTATCACTCTCAGAACGGCTCGTCCTCTAGTAGGTATGGAGTCACTCACCGTGCAACTAACTCTGACGGGGACGGCGCAGGCGGGAACCGACTACGAACTTTCTGCTAACTGTGTCTCTGGAGTTGCCTGCAATCTTACGACTGACCCTTCTAATCCGACTATCATCTTCACTGCGGGGGGACAGACCGCTTCGATTACTCTGACCACTTTGCAGGATATGATCGACGAGGGCACACACGAAACGGTCGTCATTGGTGTGAACGCATTCTCTAGCAGCGACTGGGTGAACCTTGACGGGGGTGCCGTCGGTGTCGGCCGCGCAACGACCTTCACCATCACAGACGACGACCTGCCACAGTCTTTGGAGGCACCGGTGGTGCAACATGTGATTGCGGGCGAGAAGTCATTGTCGGTTGCCTGGGCGATTTCGACGGTTACTGTCGGAGTCGTCGGTTATGATGTTCGTTATATTGAGTCGACCTCCACGTCCAAAAACGACGATTCGGCATGGACGATAGTTGAGAATGCTTGGAATCCCATTACCGATGTAGGTAATTATGCCCTCGGAGGCCTGACTGCAGTGGTGGATGGCTTGACAGACGGGACATCCTATGATGTGCAGGTTCGGACTCGCACCGCTTCGTTTACAAGCGACTGGTCGTCAAATCAAATATCCGCCACACCAACCGAACCCGGTTCGACTGTCTCAGAAGCGCTCACAGTTCATAGCGGAGCGACTGTGCATGCCGAATTAAGTTCAATTAATGATGTAGATTTCTATACGTTCACTGTTACCACAGAGTCGGAGTACATGATCTGGACGACTGGTGACACAGACACCCTAGGAGAGTTAACTCAGTCGGACGGAACGAGTCGCACGCCACGAATCGTTCATGATGACATTGGTAGTAGGGGCGGTGAGGCTGACAACTTCTGGCTGTTTGGCTCAATAACGCCTGGGACATACTTCTTCAAAGTCACCCCTGGCTCGCTCTCCTCAAGCTCTCATCCTCTGTGGAATGGTATAGGGCCCTACGCATTACATCTTCACTTATCACAGGACACTACTGGGCGAAATGATGCTCAGAGAATAACGCTTGGTAGCAAGAATCCAGGTCAGTTAGTATCACCCGGTAATATCATTCCAGACCTTGACGTATTCGAATTAGTTCTACCCACAGATACTACCATATCCGCACATGTTGAACTCCCCGCATTTGTGGTTGCTGGTCAAATCTTGGACTCAGAAGGCAACGTGGTAGCGCCGACGCAAGCTGGCTATTTAGAGCCTGCTGGGATTCAGCCAGCATTTCACGAAGTGCTTACAGCAGGAACCTACTACATTTCGCTTTACTCTGCTAGTATACCAACGCAGGATGAACCCTATTTCTTGTATGTGAGCGAATCACCGTCAGCAGTTGCGGTCCGCAGCGAAGCTCCACTCTTGCCCTCCCATACTGTGGCAGGGGGTATAGCCTCGCACGATACGGATTCATTTTTCCGTCTTGAGGTTGAACAAGAAGCAATGGTAGAACTTAGCGGTAGCAGCAGAGCAGGTGAAATGTCTGTTGAGTTGCAGGACGAACACGGCACGTCATTGCCGATTAGCGTCTACAAGGACATTCATACGGAGCCTCTCTCAACGATATACCAGTTTACGGTCAGAGAATACCTTGAAGCCGGAACCTACTATCTGAATATAAAGTTCACAAGTCCGAGCGTCGAGGGTCGGTTCCTGACCCTGATGCACTCTGGATACGAATATGCTCAACAGGTGCGACAGTGTCCCTCTGGACAACTCAATATTGATGATCACCTGCACGGTTGCCAGTGGCATTTACACAACACCGCCCAGTTTGCGGGTGCTGTCTCTGGTGAAGATATTAATTTAGGTAATGTCTGGGAAGTAACCAAAGGTGAAGGGGTTACTGTGACTGTGGTCGATGAAGGTATTGACTATCTGCATATAGACTTGCGGAACAACTTTGATCTGGCAACCAGTGGCAGTGCCTTCGGAGATCCACTGGAGGAGTTGCTGAAAGAGGATGATGAACATGGCACGCTGGTAGCGGCAGTCATCGCCGCACGCGATGATGGTGTGGGAATAGCCGGTGTTGCGCCACGCGCCACAATCTCAGCATACCAGATTTTCGACAATAGCGGCGCTATAGCAGATATGTCTGGTTTGATCGAAGCGTTCTCGTTGCACTCTGCTGACGTATCAATCCGCAATCATAGTTGGGGGCCTAACGTAGTAGCACCAATAAGGCAACTGCCCGCCGCGATCAGAATTGCACTCGACACTGCCAGAACTGTTGGGGATTCTGGCCGCGGCACTCTGCAGATCCAAGCTGCAGGTAACGAAAATTTATCGGGGGGTTATACATCCTTCAACCGCTATCTCAACTATCGAAATTTCGTTGGTGTATGCGGCGTAGATGACCAAGGTAAATCTGTCGAATCTTCGAATCAGGGACCCAATCTCTGGGTGTGTGGAAACACTCGTAGCAATCTGCGTGTGGGGATCACCTCAACAAGAACGCGAAACGGCTACTGGCCGAATTTTGGCGGTACCAGCGCTGCGGCACCGACAGTCTCGGGTGTGGCGGCGCTGGTGCGCTCCGCTAATCGTAACCTTTCATGGCGTGACACCAAACTAATCCTGGCTGACTCGGCAAGAGGAGTAGAACTTACTGATAGCAGCTGGTCTGAAGGCGCAGCCAAATACAGCAAACCTTCACAAAAATATCGTTACAGTCACAAGCTTGGCTTCGGGATTGTAGATGCGGAACAAGCTGTAGCACTAGCACAGGACTGGACACCGCTTCCTGCTGAGACTTCGCATTCAGTCACCAACAATAACGAGGTAATACTGGATTTCTTCAACTCGACTTATCAGGAATCGGTTGACTTTACTGGATCGGCGACTTTCGTAGAGCATGTCGAAGTTACACTGGATATTGAAGCGGTGTTCTTCCGTGATCTTGATATTGAGTTAGAATCACCTTCAGGAACAATTTCAAAACTAAGTGTTCCGTTCACTTGCCGCTTTGAGCAGGAATGCAGTATATTTGGAACCGCAGTGATGAGTTCGGCTCGTCATCTTGGTGAGAATCCGCAAGGTTCTTGGACACTGCGAATTACAGATGTCCTCGGTAGCAGTAGTTTCCCGAACACTATCAGGTCATGGACTCTGCAAGTTTATGGTCATGTGCGAGCAGAGATGACCTCGAGCGCGGCGCTGTCGGTGAGCCCGACGGAGGTTACTGAAGGTGATTCATTGAGCTATGAGATCACATTGGATCGTGCTCCAGGTACGGGCAACACCGCTACCGTGAACTTCATTACTGTTGGAGGTACCGCAACCGCAGGAGAAGATTATACGCCAGTGTTAGCTGTGGGTGCTAATGCGATTACTTTCGGACCGACGGAAACTTCGAAGACAGTGATCGTGAATACCTTGCGTGGTGATATTGGCGACGACGAGCCGACCGAGACACTGCGAGCGTTTATAAGCCGGGCCACGCTTTATTTCGGCAATGACTCTGCTGGCACGCCGCTGGCCATGAACCCACATACCGTGTCAGTGCAGATTAAAGACCATCCTGATGATGTTACTCAGGCATGGTTCGAAGCGGCAGTGCCGGGGGTAGTCAAGAATGGAGAAGAAGCGCAGTTCGTTGCTCGGATCGACAATCCGCTTTCCTCTGACATCATCCTACGATATCGAACTCAGCGGCCAGCCACCCCGATTACTTTCTACAACCGCAGCGTTTCGCGAGCTAACTCAGGCGATTACGTCGCAGCGGCATTTGGTTCGGTCACCATTGTCGCTGGCGAGACATCAACGGTGTTCACCGTGGCCACTGCCGATGATGCAGACTCAGACTACGAATTCTTCCGAGTGCGCCACCGGGGTTTGGCCCCTGTAGGTACCTCGTGGCGTTCCGACAATCTAGGCGGCACGTCAGCGAATATGGTGATTGAGCCCGACACCGAAAATAACACGGTCTATGTCGTTGCGGAACCCGAAGCGCCTCAGGAGGGTGACACGGTTAAATTGTCGGCGCATTTCTCTCAGGGTTTGGTAGCCGCAGACAGAATAAATGTTACGATCACCGCCGCGGCTAGTGACGGTGCCACCGACGATGATTTCACTTTGACTGACGGCTTGCTGCGCATTTCTAGAGATGAACAGAGCAGTGCAAGTACCGCTCGCCAATCTGGAGAGATCAACATTTCTGAGGATGCTGATTACGACCCTGATGAGACGATCTCACTCACAGCTATCGCTAATCGGCGCACCCTCAAGGCTCTAGCACCCACGATCTCTATCGACAATACGACACCGCTGAGCGCTGAGTTGTCTTTCACGGCTTCCAACGAGGACGGCATAGTTTCTGAAGGCGGCACCGTAGGCGTGACAGTATCACTAGGGCGCACCCTGAGGACTGGTGAGACGATTGATGTGACATTGCGGCTGACCTATGATGAAGCTGGCACGATTTTGGGGGATTTGACGCTGGTGAGCGCTGGCAACTCCGAAACCGGGTTTTCGATAGTTTCTGCACTGGCTGACGTGGCTCGTGCTCACCCTCGCACGAACCGATCCGTCACTTATCAAGAGATGGTCCTTCGCTTTAGTGGTGCGGGTGCTCGCAGCGGCACGCTCACTCTCACCTTTGGCGATGACGGTGTTGCAGCCGATCCGATGCTTACAGTTGCCTTGAGTGTCTCTGAGATCAGCGCTACCGGTATTGATGAGGAGGTTGCAGTCGGGGCTAAGAGCATTCTGCTGATTTCAGTGGAGACAGAGGGCTTAGAGATCACGCCGCAGAGCCTGATTGTCAACGAAGGTACAACCGCCATCTATCAAGTGTTGCTGCGATCCGACCCAGGCGAGGCTGTCACTGTAAAGATCGTTTCCGATGATGAGTCCGTGATGACAGTGAACCCGTCGTTATTGACTTTCTCGTCTTCTGGCACCGATGTATGGTCAACCCCGCAGATGGTGACAGTGACAGCTATTTCCGATGATGACGGCTTTGACGGTACTGCCAGTATCACTCACGCTGTTTCGGGCTACGGAAATGTGACCGCTGGGCCTGCGGTACTTGTGTTGGTGAGCGACGACGACATTGCTAGCTATACGGTTCCTTATGACTGGAGTTTGATCCCTTCTGGTGTTGGTTTTTTGGCCAGAGATTCGTTCCGTCTAGTCTTTGCGACTTCTGAGACAACCACCGCATCATCGGATCACATTAACTTTTATAACAAGTTTGTGGAGCGTGCGGTAGCAGGAGGCCACGCAGACATCAGAAGCTACGCCAAAGGTTTCAGCGCTTGGTTGAGCACAACTGATGTAGACGCTCGCGACAACACCCGCACTAATCCCACCAGCGACGGAATAGGACATAGCGTTTACTGGCTAGGCAGCAATGTGAAGGTAGCCGACTTCAACGCAGGCCTCTACGGCGACGGAACCAGCGGTTGGGGCAGCAACACCGCAGGCCGCGATGAGGACGGTTCCTCCGTTAGTGCTAACACAACAGCGTGGTGGGGGAGTAGCACCGACGGCACGAAGTTAACGAGCAACTACGTGGCTGCTGACGCAGAGGCAGTCAAGTTGACTGATATTGGCAACCCCACCGACGCTTCCACCTTCTACGTTGAATCCCGACGAGAGAACCGAGTGCTGGCTATATCGCCCGTGTTCACGATAGAAGATCGGCCTATCGTCAATATCTCTAGTGATGCCCAATCAGTAACCGAAGCTGACACGGTGACTTTCACTGTGTCATCCTTACCAGCACCGTCATCGGATTTGACAGTGAACTTGGCTGTGAGTGAAGAGAACGTCTCTGATTTTGTGGACGATTCTGTTCTTAACGGCTTGGGATCAATAACCATTGACGCTGGTGTCAACTCCAAAACCTTCACTGTGCCCATAACTAACGACACCATTGACGAAAGCAACGCTTTGTTGGTGGCTATTGTGCAACCCGGCGACGACTACATAGTGGGATCCTCCAATACTGCAGCGGTTTGGGTGCAGGACGACGACCCAACTACGGTGACACTCTCCGGCTCGGCTGGATCCCTTGTTGAAGGAGGCGAGCGGACTTTCACGCTGAGCATTGGCCGCAGCCTCATAGGCCAAATTCTGACTGCTGAAACGCTGACAGTGCCACTCACCTTCGGTGGCGACGCTGACCATCGCAGTGACTACACACTGGCGTGTGAGACCCCGCTGCCAACAGGTGTTACATGTGACAACTTCGCTATGGGAGTACCGCAGGTAACCTTCGCCGCGCCGAACAATAACCGGTCGTCGCAATCGGCGAGCAGCGTGACACTCACTGTGACGGCTGTTGATGATGGTTCAGTCGAGGCCTCAGGAGAGACGGTGGACATCAATATCGGCACTGTGACGCACAGTGCCTTGGAGGGAGGTGTCGCCACTCCGACCGACAACTTTGGTGAGTTCACAATCAATGATGTGCCGATGGTGAGCTTTGGAGCTGCGTCTTACAGCGTGACCGAGGGTGGCAGTGTTGCAGTGACAGTAAAGCTCAACACGGTTCAGGCTACTGCTACCACGGTGGCGATCACAGCGACTAGCGGCACTGCTGCCAGTAGTGACTATATGACGCCATCCAACGTGACGATCTCGGCTAGCGATTCAACGGCGACACTGACTATCTCTGCAATACAAGACACCATCGTTGAAGCTTCAGAGACTTTTACGATCAAGATCGGCACGCTGCCAGCGGGAGTGTTGAAAGGCAGCGTTCACACCGCGACGGTGACTATCAGCGATGACAACGACTCGGCTATTGTGCAGATTGAGCGCATCGGTACTGCTTCGGTCACAGAAGCCAGCAACGCTAAGTTCCGTTTAACGGCGAATCAGGCGGTGGAGACTCCTGTGACGGTGAACCTCACTCACACAGAGAACTTCCCGTCGGGTGCTGTGGACTCAGCCTATGACTTCGTGGCAGCTACTAGCGGCACTGCGGTGATTCCTGCTAACAGTGACCGTGTTACTTACACGGTGGCGACGACTGCCGACACTACTGACGAACCCGACGCAGATGTTGTTGTTGCTATCGCCTCCGGAACGCGTTACTCCACGGGCACTAATTCCTCGGCCATGGTGAAGGTGAATGACGATGATCTGACCACGGTTACGCTGGCAGGCGATACGTCTGCGATCACTGAAGGCAGCAGCAAGGTGTTCACTGTGAGCATCGGCCGGCCGATGTACGACCAAGAAGAAATCGCTTTCGACTTCTTATTCTCGGGCACAGCGGTAGTGGCGACCGATTACAGTCTGGCCTGCCCAAGCACTCTGCCCTCTGGAGTGACTTGTGCAAACATCAACTCGGCGAAAGCGAAGGTGACCTTCGCGGGTGATGACCAGACTGGCATAGGCGGAGATGTGATCGTGTCGGCCAAGAGCGTCAATATCACTCTTGAAGCTTTAGAGGATCCAGACGCAGCGGGCGAAACCGTTGATGTCGGCATGTCAAGCATCAAATGGAACACGCTGGCTGGTGGTGTTACCGCCACATCTTTGAACCCGCAAACCTTCACAGACAGCTTCGGTGAGTTTGTTATCAACGACAAGCCGAAAGTGCCAACCTTGAGTTTCAGCACTGCTTCCTACAGCGTCGCAGAAGGAAGCACGCTGACCGGCAGGGTGAATCTGAACCCTACTAAGACGACAGATACCACCGTGGAGGTCACCACGACGCCAGGCACAGCGAAATCAGGTGACTACGCATCGTCATCTTTCAATGTGACGATTGCCGCAGGAGATAGTCACAAAGACTTCACAGTAGCCACCACTGATGACGCAATTGTTGAAGTCAGCGAGACTTTCAGCATCAGCTTGGGCACAGCGCCTCAAGGCACAGAACTGGGCGTGCTGAAAACCGCTGTGGTCACCGTAACCGACACTGACACCGCGCTAGTAACCATCGCACGCGCAGGTGATGCAACAGTGACCGAAGGCGCTGCCAGGAATTTCACGGTCAGTACTACCGCTGCGCTGGAAACCGATCTGACAGTAGCGCTCGCCATCAATGAGGACGACACCGACGTAAGCGACTTCGTCAAGGCAGTTTCAGACGAGGTGGTGATTGCTTCGGGAGCAAAATCAGTCACTTACAGCCTCCAGACCACCGAAGACGCTTTGGATGAGCCGCACAGCGAAGTGGAAGTGGAGGTCACGGCGGGATCGCGTTACTCACCAGCGAGCGTCAAATCCGCATCAGTGCAGGTAGTCGATAACGACAACACAGCCGTCACTCTTAGTGGCACTGCCACAGCGCTAACCGAAGGCCGCACCAAAGATTTCACAGTCCAGATCGGGCGGGGACTCTATAACGGTGAGGTTCTTACCGTGTCGCTGTCCTTCGGCGGTACAGCCACCACAGCCGTCCGCGGCACGGACTACACCTTGAGTTGTGAGAGTCCGCTGCCAACAGGTGTGACCTGCGCCAATTTGGACAGCGGCTCGGCTACGGTCACTTTCACCGGTCCCGCCAGCGGCCAGAGCGCTACGAGCGTTGAGATCACACTCTCAGCAAAACAAGATGACACAGACGAGGCTGGCGGCGAGAACGTTGACATAGGCTTGACAGCCGCAGGAACGGGCCTTGATGTCGCCACCCCCACAGACAATTTTGGCGAGTTCGCAATCAATGATGTGCCACCGCTACCGACAGTGAACTTCGCTGCGGCTTCCTACAGCGTGACCGAGGGCGGTGTCGCAGCCGTTACGATCAGCATCAACCCGACTCGCAGCTCTGACACGGTCATTGACCTCAGCTACGCGCACACAACAGCAAGAGTAAGCGATTACATGACCTTGCCGAGTTCGGTCACCATCGCCGCTGGCGCAGAATCTACAACATTCAACGTTGCTAGCAGGCAAGACACACTACAAGAGGGATCTGAATATACTGATATCACAATCGGGTCGCAGCTGCCAACCGGGGTGGTGCTCGGTAGTCCGTCAACAACTCGGGTGACAATAGCCGACGACGAACCGCTGACCGTGGAACTCTCTTCGTCAAGTCTAATGCTGTTTGAGGGTGGTGAGAGCACAACAATAACCGTGATGTTGGGTAGAGAACTACGCACTGGTGAGTCGCTTAATGTGCCGCTGAGCCTTGCGGGTGTCGCTACGCAGGGTGTTGACTACACCCTGACTTCAATGTCAGAAACCGGCGTTACTTATACTGGAGTGAACACAACCGAAGTAAGCATCGCATTTAGCTCTGGCGCAAGCCGTGCCGTGCTTGAGTTGAGCGCAATTGATGACGATGTCTACGAACTCAGCGGTGAATCATTGACAGTCACGATGGGCGCGCTGTCATACACTTCTGGTGTTGGCACAACCATCAATCCGGTGACAGCAGGGTCGCCACTGACCTTCACTGTGCTTGACCCGGCTGATCAGACACAGGCCTTGAGTTTGCAGACCGCAGGGACCGTCACCGACTTTGAGGACTTCTATATCGCTGAGGGTGGTGTCGGCACGCTGAGAGTGTCGCTGGCCACTGCCCCCACTACGGAGGTGACCGCCACCGTTACTATCAGCAGTGGGTTGACCACACTACGGACATCTTCGGACATTTTGAGGGCTTTGCGCACCCACGATGAACCTATTGTAATCCAGCAAAGTGATCCTGCCACGATCACTTCTGGTGCTGTGCTGACCTTCACGCCCACCGACTACCGCGACAAAGCCGTTGTCATTTCAGCCATCGATGACAGCGATGCCAAAGAACTTGAAAGTGTCTTAGTTCGTATCTCACTTGACTCGACTGACCCGCAGTACAGCGGCATGACATTTCAGCAGCCGGTGCGGGTAGTGGATGACGATTTACCGATATCCATCCGTGTGTCATCGGTATCAATTAACGACGTTGAGGGCAATCAGGTCCACAAAGTGTTCTTCACCACCAATCGCCGTGTTCATACACACATCACATCTGCATTGTTAGAAGTGGCCTTCACATCTACTGCTGGCGACTTCAAGGCATTTGATGCCCGAAGAGTTTCACCCCCACAGTCCGCTGACTATGACGTGCGCTGGCTGATCAACTCCATCCGCGTGGGTGAAAGCAGTGGCTATATCTATATGCCCAGCCGCGACGACAATCGTGTTGAGCAGGATGCCGTTGCTACTGCCACTTTGTCGTTGTCGGGCACTTTGCCGGGTGTCAGCGTGGATCCGGCACACAGCACGTTCACTGTGAATCACATTGACGATGATGAACTCACTGCGCTCATCTTTCGTAACGGAGCAGAGTCTATACTGCAGTTCAGCAAACCCCGTGATTTCCCTTTGTTCATGGAACTACAGGCCAAATCTGGTGTAAATCTTGAGCCTTTGACTCTTGCGCCGGACATTCGCCGAGTTGTGCTGCCAGATCTTGATGAACTTGCGGGGATCGTGCTGCGCACTCCCGAAGGCTTCCGAATCGCTCGCAGTGGATGGTTCCGAGGAACAGACGGCGTGGTGCTGCGAGCTCACGGGGACGGCACCCCATCTGTGTTCTCGGCGTTTCGGCTTTCTTCGGAACCGGCTGCGAAAATCCTGCCCAAGCAGGTGCTGATCGCTCAAGACATCATGCGTGATGAGTCCGATGATGTTGTTGTAGAACCGCTCGGTGATGACAGTGACAGCGTCTCAGATGCTGGCACGCAACATGATGGTGACAGCTCCGATGGTGACGTTGGGGTGGATGGTGACTCCGATGGTGACAGCTCCGATGGTGACGTTGGGGTGGATGGTGACTCTGGGGTGGATGCTGACTCAGATGTTGACAGTTCGGATGGTGACGCTGAATCGACGGAGTGGAAGCCCGATCCTGATGTAGTAGCCGACGTGCGCCGCTACGCCGCAGAGACCTGGCACGGTGAGGCTCATGTAGAGCGCTGGAAGCGAGTGCTCATTGGATTGGGTGTCGAAGCCTCTGCAGGACTCACTGCGATGACCTCAGCCGAAGCCCAGACCTATCTTGATCTGGGCTGGGCACGCTGGGCACCAGTGGTGATCGAACTCAAGAAGGCTGAGAAGGCAGCCACAGTGACGGTGCTGGCAACTCAACCTGATGTCAGGCATCACCGAAGCAGACCGAATCGGATGCGTCGGCAGCGCAGGCGTCTTTTGGGGCCGACGGTTCTGTGACTGTGGGTGCTGTCAGTCTCTGCGAAGCGACCCACAAGTCAGTCCTCTACGTCATGACTTGAAGTTCAACACGCAGCCACGGCTGCCGCAGTTCGAGTTATAAGATCGCTGCCGAGGCCGTCGTCGTAGTCAACGATCCGCTCCGCAGTAACTGGAGTAAGAGCCTTCCACAGCAGCGGCGACCAAGTGACCTGCGCCGAGACTAACAGTCCGGCATCTTGCACTGCGCACACCTTGATGCCTTCGGTTTCGGGAGGCGCGCAACCCCCAGAAGTGGCGCAACTGCCCACAAAGTTGGTTGCTGCGTGCTCGACACGGATTTCGGCTAGGTCACCAGCGGCTGCGTGGGCTGCGTGATCTCGTAGCGACACTGTCATCGCGGTGATCATTGCTGCCAGCATCAATACCAGCACAGGCACAGTCATGGCCGTCTCGTCTGGTTGTGTTGCGGTTTGTGCCACCGATGGCTGCGAACAGTCATAGCCGTCTCAGTTCGTTGCTGGGCATGACACCAGATGATGTGCCGATACGGCGGGGCGGGTCTGCGCGTAGCCGATCACGCACACTCGAGAACCGCCGAAAGGCCCAGCAACTTCGCATATCAAGGTGACCGTGGCTGATCGAGCCGAAACAGACACAGAGCCAGGCACAGCATTCGAGACGGCAGTGTTTGCAGTTGTTTTGGTGCATGAGTCAAGCGTCGCGCCGAGAGCAACTCGGTCGGCTGTGTCGGCTGCTTCAGAAGTTGCTGCTTGCGAGGCTGCCTGAGCGGCGAGTTCGGAGGCCACCGTGGCACGGCTCTGACCGTTGGCTAAGCCACCGATGAGCGACACGCCCCAAAGCGACAGCACAATCACCGGGATCGCGATCACCAGACCGACAGGCTCATCCACGACACGGCTCCCTTAGCACGGCGGTGTGAGTGCCCAGCCGGTGGCGGCAGCGGGGCGAGCCGGTCGGCAAGCCACCGCGCTTGCTTCCAGCCAGCTGCGCACGCCCGCTACTCCCACCGTCACTGTCGCCAGCACCGTGCATGACGGTTCGGCCAAGATCTGGTAGCTGGTAGCTACGCCAGATGAGCGAGCCTCGGCGCGTAGCGCGGCAGCACCGGCCCCAGCCTCCACGGCTTGATGCCAAGCTGCGTGTGTGTCGCTGCAGTCCCAGTCGCTGCTTTCGAGCACCTGCACAGCGGCGTTGGCTGCAGCCACGGCTGCGGTGGACGCGGTGACCTTCGCCACTTGATGCAGGTAGACACCGAAGCTGATTGATACGGCTAAGAAGATCATCGCAGTGGTTTGCAGCACTGCATAGGCGGTATCCATTGCCTATCCCGAGCCTCAGTGCAGACCCGTGATCACGAACTCAAGCGCAGCTAAAACTACGAACACTTGCCGCCGGTCCAGCTGCCGCTGACAGCTTTGCAGAGCGCTTCGCTTTTTATCTGTGACTTGTCGGCAATGTTGGCATTTGGATCTGGGGTGTTGGCACCCACAGCATTCCATGTAAACAGCACCACCGCAGCAGTGATAGCGATAGTTGCAGCAAGCATGATGATCTTGGCAACAGGTGATTCCATTACGCACCTCTTTCTTTGTTGGGTTGGGATAAATGGACTTTCGAACTCATATGCCGATGTCAACGCTGGCCAGCAGCGCCAGCACCACCACCGCACTCGCCACGATGGTCGCAATAGTGCAAGTGCCTGCCACAGCACGACCCAGAGCCTCAATACGCGTTCGACGGGTGTCTTCAAGAGCGTTCACCGCACCAGAGATCAGCCGGTCAACCAGGCTGCTGGCGGCGGCGCCTCCCCTCTCGGCCGCGGCGAGTGTGCCGATCAGGGTTTCGGCCTCGGAACCAGCGAAGTGATGCGCCGCGGCACTTAGCGGATCGTTTCCTGAAGCCAACGCCAGGTTGATGCTGGTAGCAGCAGGCGCGAAGGCGGGCGACTCCACCAGCTCAGCTGCCTCAACAGCGGCATCGTTGATGGGATGCCCCGCAGCGGTGTAGAGCCTGATCCGGCGCAGCCATTCCAGCAAAGCGGCATCGCGACGCACCCGGTAACCCGACAGCACTAGGGCGCGCAATAGCAACGGAGCTAGCAGAGGTGTCCAGAAACCGACTGTCAAAGCAATCAAGACACCGCTGCGATAGCCATAAAGCAGCGTCCCAGCAGCCAGAGCCAGAATCATTACAAGCACGGTTGCTGTCGTGGAGGCTCTACGCAGCCGCTGCGGTGCCCAGCCCGCGGCAGCGAGTTCGGCGGTTCGGCCAGTGACACGGACGGTTTCGGCATCAAACACCAGCCGAATGGCGGCACCAGCGCCAGACAAAGCAAAGAGCCAGATCACTGCAGGCCCCCGTATCGTGCGGCCGCTCGTGCGGGCAGCAGAACTCGAGCGCTCATTGCTGCTATCACAACGGCAGCAGCAAGCAGCAGAGCTGCACCCTGGCTACCGGCTAACCATGTGCCTACCTCGCCAGCTACCAGGCTTGTTCCAGCCACCAAACCCGCTGAAAGCAGCACTACCAACACCAGGGTGGGCATGGCCATGGCAACACGACCATGAAACAGGCGAGCGGTTTCGGCTGTCTGCGAAGCTTCGGCTTCTAGAACGGTCACGGTCTCGGCCCAGCGCCCTCCGCCTGCTGCAGAAATGGTTATTAAGTCTGCTAGTGAGCCAGCAACAGCCGAAGGCACCCGAGCCGCAAAGCGTTGAGCGGCAATATCAACTCCGACATCTTCGCAGTCCGATGCCATGGCGGTTGCAGCCGCTCCTACCGGCCCGCCCACCAGCGGAGCAGCTCGACTCACTGCGTCGGCCACAGTGACCGCCACTGAGGCTTGATTGCTGAGCACGCTCGCGAAGCGGGCCACTCCCTCAGCTACGCGAACCCGCCTAATCGAATAGACCAGCACCTTGACAGCCGAAGTAGGCACCACAGCGCATATCGCTGATGCCACGGCATGTCCTAGCGTCAAGCCCATTACGAGCACAGCAACCCCGACTACAACCGCTATCGGGATCTCAGCAGGGAGCGAAGCGAGCGAACGAAAGCTCGTAGTGGAGCGCAACGACAAGCGAGTTCCAGCAGTAGGCCACAACAAGAGTGTCAACATTGCTGCGCCGCCCGCAGCGATGATCACGCCTGCAGCGGTCATTGCGGTTGTGTCCTGTTGCGTGGCGCAGCAACATCAGCGTGCCAGCGGTTTTCGTCAGAGTTCATGGTCATTGCGGTTGTGTCCCGTTGCGTCTCAAAGCATCGGCGGTGCCTGTCAGGCTTGAAGCGTTACCCACTAGCTCCAGCTCGGGCTGCGGTGTCGCTTTGTCAGATGCCTCAAAAACTGCTTCCACCTCAAGATCGGCTAAGGAGTCCGCAGCAAAGTTCGGCACAGTTTTGAGCATGGGATGCAGCGAAGCGCCGACTTCGGTTGAGGACGTTGAGGACTCGGCCAGACTTGGATGTAAAGCAACGCCTGCTGATCGATAGACATCAGCTACGCGTCCGGTTGGTTGATCCATCGCAACAGCCCAGCGCTCTTTGGGCTTCAACCGCCACAAACAGCGAGTCTGGATTGAACCGTCGTTGTTGATACCGATGACCTGGCTGACATCCGCGATGACACGCTCGCCGTCGCTGTTGCGACCCATCCACACCAGAAGATGCACCGCAAGCGCTATTGAGCGTCGAGCTAGGCCCTCATCGGCACCTTCTGAAGTGGCGTAACCGGTGAGCTTCTCCATCACACCGTCACCCGGCGGCGAGTGCAGGGTGACGATGCAGCCGTCAAGCCCTGACGACATGGCATCCAGCAAAGCCATAGTGCCTTCGCCTCTGACCTCACCCACCACCAGTTTGGAACTGTTGGCACGCTTGGCATCACGCACATGATCTGCCATCGAATGCTTGCCGACTCCGTCGTTGTTGGCATCACGGGTGAGGCGTTCATACGCGTTGGGGTGAATGCCATATTCACGCAACCGCAGTTCGGGAGTGTCCTCAATGGTGTCTATGCGCTCTTCGGGCGGCACTCGTGCCAGCAGCGCTTGACAAAGGGTGGTTTTGCCGCCGCCCATAGCCGCAGCGATAACCACGTTGGCTCTGATAGAGCCAGCCACTGCCTCTACCAAGATGTCGGACAGTTGCTGGTTGCAGAGACCCAATTCGCCGAGACTTCGGCGGCCCCCCAAATTGCTTCGCAGCACCAGCGTCGGTGGTGAACACACGAAAGCTTCGGCGTGTAGCCGCCAGCGGTCACCGATGCGAGTATCAAGGCGTGGGTCTAGTTCGTCGAATCGTTGCGGACGTTCACCCGAGTAGGCAGCCAAGAAGCGACAAGCCCCGATCAGTTCTTCGTCGCTAGAGAAAGGAGATGGACGGCTTCGTCGGCTTCCGTTTGAGAACTCCACCACCATCGACTCGCCACCGCGGATTTGGAACTCCTCCACGTCTTGTTCGTCTAGGAGTTCGCGCAGTCGTCGTGCGGCAGCAGCCGATGCTGACTGTCGCCTCAGAGTGCGATCGGCGCTGTCCATGCGTTGTGGAGCAGCAGCCAGAGACCCCAGTGAGCGACCCAGTCGGCGCAAGGCCCGCTCGGATCGTCGCGATGGGGTATAAGGCACTGCCCGCACCACTTGGGCACCAGACATCACGCGCAACTCGCCTGTGTTGAGCGGGTGATCAGAAACAATCACCACTACCAGCTTCACGTTTGCTGCTGAGCTGGTATGCAAGTTCAAGCGCTCCCGCATACCGCAGCCAGAGCCGCTGGTCACCCAAACAACTCCGGCAGCGGCTGCTGCGGTGGCGCATAGCATGTCGGTGTCGTCGGATTCTTCGACTGTGACGACCGTCGCCTGATGCGCAGCGGCAGCCAGAGCGGGATCGGCTAGCGAATCACCGACCGTCACATCGGCTATTGATGCTCGTATGCCGTTAATGATCGTGCGTGTCATCCAGCCAGCGGTCTGCGAATCAAGCAGCCGGTCAGTTGAGATCATTAGCATTGTCTTGCCTCCATTGCTGTTGGTGAACTGAGCGAATCTCTAGGCTCATCTGGTCTTTCTTTGCGGTCTCTTAGGTCAGTCGTGGGTTTGTCTTTGGTCGTATGTGGTCATCTTGCGTCTTGGTTTTGGGCATCTCGGTCTGTGTCTTCAAGGTCGGCTGCGTCTTGGTCGTCAAGAACCGAGTCGAAGCCTTCGTCAGACATCGCATCGATTTCTGCGTTGATATCTGCGTCGGGCTGCCCTAGCTGCCCTGGCGTGCATGCTGGCCAGCCCGCTGGCGGTGACTCCCAGATCCACCAAACCAACGGCCCCAGCAGTGCTGCCAGTTGCGGTTCGGCTTCGACCACTAATACGTTTTCGCCGGTCAGCACCACGGGAAGCACCGCGGTAGCGCAGCCACCCGGCTCACTAGACAGCACTGCGGTGTCACCTGCGACAGGGCCCGGCTCGGGCCACAGCGCTGTTTCAACAGCCACAGCAAGCAAAGTCGCCGACAACTTCGATGCGGTGGGCAGCGAAGAGTCGGTCAGTAGCGATGCCGACACGATCGTTCCGGCTGGCACAGGCACCGCAGGCACTCGGCCGATCAGCTGCTCGACGGTGACAAACAGAGCAGCCGACTCGGCGGGCATCTCAACGATTGTGAAGCCACCCGGTTCACGGCCTGCTGGCCAATCCTCGGAAGCGGCCACAACTGCGACGCTGCTTTGCGGCTCGGCACGACCGAACAGCCACAGCGACACTCCCACCGCCACGACGATCAAGGCGGCGGCTGCGAAGCGCCGTGTTTGTCCCGGCATTGATGCAGGGTTTATGGGCATGCGTCTGGCTCCTTTGACTCGTTGCGCGATTCGTTGCGTGTATGACTCTTTGCTCGGCTTCTCATTTGGCGTCTCATTTGGACTTGAATTCGGACTCGGATTCGGATGGGTGCTGCAGAGTGACTCCCGAGGTGTAGTCGACGATCTCTAGGAACCATTCGATGCCGTCGGCTAGGCTCTCGCAGTCTCGGAAGCTCTGTCCGCCTGTGGCACTCTCGAAACAGACTCGGGCATGCCAGTTCCAGACACCTGAGGTGGGCAGTTCCCAGCGACAATGGCGATAGGAATCAGCCGAGACCGTTGCTGTGGCGGTCGGACACGACGGAGCGCTGAAATTGTGGTCAATGTGGTTGCGTTTAGCCTGAGCTTTCTGCGCGGCATTGAGGCTGTCCCAGCGCTGCAGATAAGCACCGAACCCGGCTGCGGGTCGCAACGCATCGGCGCTAACGATCATGGCGCGACCAGCCGGTTCCCACGGCAGAAGCTGGGCTAGACGAGCCTCAAAGGAGGCGACCCGCCAGCTGCAGCCGTCGCTGCCGATGACGTTCCAGCCGCCCTGAGACGAGACCACGGGCCACATTGGAGAACCCGACAGATGCAGGTAGCTGGATCCGCCCGGCACGCTGATATGCGGTGGCCACGGTTTGCCCGGCTCGCCTTGGCCTTTGACATCCACGAGAGTCACCCACTGCAACCGGTTCAACAGATCGCTGTGGCTATTGACATCAAGTGTCAGGCCGTTGGAGCAGATCAAGTCGGCGGGGTCATCTGGCGGGTTTTGGCTCCCAGGACTGGGATTATTCGGGTCGATCGGGTCTTGGCTGTTAGGCGCGCCGGGCTTGTTCGGATCTGGGTTTGCAGGTGTGAACGGCTTGCGGCCGTTGCGGTCGTTGTCGTTGTTGTCGTCGGGGTTGCTTGAATCCTTGATGTTGATTCGATCCAAGAAAGCTGCGAGCTGTTCGTTGTTCATGGTTGAGTCGGGGTCAGCATCGGGTCGGGTATACGGGTTGGACACGCCATCACCGTCACGATCGTGCCCAAGCAGAATCCCTCGGTCGGCTAGGTGCGCAGCCACCTTGAAGGGGTCGTCGGGGTCATAAGTGATGCCCAGACCTGCCGCGATCACGTTGAACATGTCGCCGCGGTCAACCTCACCCGAATCAGTGTTTTTCAAGACCTCAAGAGCGGCGTCAGTGTCGAATTTGTTGTTGTGATCTCCGTAGGCCTCAATGATTTTGTGCAAATCCTCGGCGTTGGTGTCACGGTCGGGATCAAAGCTTTCGGGCAGGTAGCCCTTGGAAACACCAGAGTTCACATGACCGCAAGCCCAGCCGCGGCAACCCGGTTGAGTGGTAGTCGTTACAGCCAGCGGACGAGTTGTGGTTGTGGCTCGCCGAAGTTGCTGGGTGGTGGTCGTCGGCCTAGGAACCACCAGTCGCCTAGTTGTCGTGGTGGTCGCTGTAGGTCGCCTAGGGATGATTCTTTTTGGTCGCCGGGTTGTGGTGGGTGCCGGTCGCCTAGTCGTAGTAGTGGCCGGTGGACGTCTAGTGATGACTCTTACAGGTCGTCGTGTAGTTGTGGTCGCTGTAGGTCGCCTAGGGATGATTCTTTTTGGCTGGCGTGTTGTGGTGGTCGCGACTCGGTAGCAGTGGGTGCGTGAGTAGCAGGCTGCGGGTCTCCTAGTAGTGGTAGTGGGTCGACGTGTGTTGACCGATCGCCGTGTAGTAGTAGGCGCGCGTCGCCGTGTTGTGGTGGTCGCGATTCGGTAGCAGCCGTAGCGTGAGTAGCAGCGTTTCCGTGTTGTGGTGGTCGCGATTCGGTAGCAGCCGTAGTGCGAATAGCAGCGAGCCCGTGTTGTGGTGGTTGCAACTCGCGAGCAATGGGTGCGTGAGTAGCAGGGTGCTGGTTTTCTAGTGGTGGTGGGCAGTCGATGGCTGTGACCCGCTGGCCCGGGATGAGCCCAAGCAGGGCGAGAGTTCAAGTTTGTTGAAATTGAGTCTTGCTGGGCGTAGACGGCACCCAGCACGGTCAGACCTGTCAGGGCTGCGATCATCACCATGTGAAGCCGCCGCCTCGGCGGTCGCGGTTCAGGCTGTTTCGTTGAAGAGTTCATCGGGCCTCCTTTCGCTTGTGTTGATTTCGCTTGTGTTCGGCTGAAGAAACTGAAACGTCACGAGACGGTTCAGCAATAGACAATGAAGTAGCGCTCGGGTGTGGCGTGGTGGTGCTCCATCCACTCCTCGGCGAGACGCGCCGAGCGGTCGCAGTCGCGTCGTTCACGACCCTTAGGTCGGTTCTCGACCCAGAACGCCCAGGCATCACAGTCCGACCCGAACCTCTGGGAAGGCTGATCGCCGAACAAAGAAGTTCGAGTTTCAAGTTCGACATCAGCGGGCAAGACAATGCGGCACTGCTCGGCTAAAGACGTGGTGTCCGACAGCAGCAATCCAGAGTCGTTGAAGCGTCCCGCTGGCGGGTCGGTTGCTAGCGGGTTGATGACGCTGGCGCAGTTGTGCCAGCCGTGACGGTTCTGGACTTGCTTGCCGCGTGCTCCTGCGCCGTAGGCATCGGCGCGGTCTTGGTACTCATTGAGCACACACCACGGATGAGCGCCCAGATAATCAAGAGCCCACTTCATCTCATACAGCAGCCAGGTGCAGTTGCCTCTTGGCTGTCCATAGCACCAACTGGCCCAGTCGATCATCTCGGTTGTCCAGCGAGGCAGTTCATCGGTCGGCCCGCTGGCGCAGATGCCGCCCGCTCCGAGCTCGGGATACGGGGCGAAACAATCCGACAAGTCCTGTGATGTCTCCCACTCTGCTGGCGGATAACAATCCGATGGCCAAGGGGGACCCGAAACGCAGTTGGGTTGATTCCAGTAGGGATGCTCGCGAGGGATCATGCCCGCCTGCGGTGCAGGAGGATGCCCACCATCGGGTGCAGCACCGACACCCTTCAACGTGACCGGAATCGTGTGGTTGGGCTGCGGCGATGCCTCAAGCAGCTCTGTGGATTCGACTGCTGGCAGCAGCCCCGGCGGCTGGATTCCGACACGCACGCCGGAATCGGCAGTGGCGATCACCGAGTCGGCGGTGGCGATCACCGAGTCGTTAGCGCTGGCTTCGGGCAAGCCTTGCCAGTCGGAACTGCTGGATTTGCTACAGCTGCTTGCAAACAGGGCGAGAACCGCTGCCAGGCCGAGCATCCGCAAGGATCGCTTAGCGGTGCCGAGCCCTTGCAAGCCACAGCAAGAAACCGAAGAGGAGTGAGAGTTAAGTAAATACATGAAAAGCATCTAAGCAGGTTTGAAAACCAATTACAACCCCTAACAGATAATTTTCAGTTATTCCAGCTTTTCGTGTGCTGAAGTTGGCGATCCGCTTGTTCGCTCTCAGCGGCCAAGCCTTGAGGCTCGGTGGTAGCGTTTCTGTGATGTGCGACAGCGTTGACGCAGTTGAGCGCTATGCGAACCTTGATGAGGTGATGGCACAAGCACCAGATGAGAACTTCCCGGTAGCGCTGCGTCTGTTGCCTAAAGAGATTCAAGGCCATCTGCGCGCTGTCTACGGCTATGCACGTCTGGTGGATGATCTCGGTGACGACTATCCCGGCGACCGATCCGCAGCACTTGACTGGGTAGAAGCGCAACTGGACGCGCTGTTTGCGGGCACCCCCCGACATGAGGTCTTCTCTGCGCTGGCTGCGACCGTGGTTCGTTTCGGTTTGAGTCGTGACCCTTTCGACAAACTGTTAGCTGCCAACCGCCTTGATCAGCACAAGACCGATTGCGCCGATTTCGCTGAGTTGATGCACTACTGCACGCTGTCGGCCAACCCCGTGGGATATTTGGTGCTGGAAGTGTTTGAGGTGAACACTCCAGAACGGCTGGCTTGCTCAGATCAGGTGTGCAGCGCCTTGCAGGTACTTGAGCATCTGCAAGACGTGGCCGAGGACGCCGCCAAAGGTCGTGTCTACCTACCTGCTAACGACATGGCTCGCTTCGGTGTGGGTGTCGCAAACCTCAGCGCGCCTGAAGCGTCGCCAGCACTGCGAGGCCTAGTGGCCTATCAGGCAGCCCGAGCCAGGGTCATGCTGCAGCACGGGACTCCGCTGGTTGCGTCGTTGCGAGGCCCGGCACGACTAGCTATCAGCGGTTTCGTGGCCGGAGGGTTTGCCGGATTAGATGCGTTAGAAGCATCGCATTTTGAGGTGTTGAGCGCTACCCGCAAGGCCGGACCCGTCAGGCTCTTGACCTGCTTGGCGCGTGTATATGCAGCCGCACTTTGGCACAACCGCAGTTCGTCTCAACCGACCGCGAGCACCGATTAAATTCAGGCATTGATTGACTTCAGGCACCGGTTGAACTCAGGCATCAAGAACTCAGGCATCAAGAACTCAGGCATCAAGACGGCATCAATATGACAGCAGCAATGACGACTGAGTCGGCTTATCAACGTTGTGAACAGATCACTTGGTCAGAGGCGCGGAACTTCGCTTACGGAATCCGGCTGCTGCCACCGGCAAAACGCAGAGCCATGGCTGCGCTCTACGCGATTGCTCGCCGCATTGATGATGTGGGTGATGGCGACTGGCCTGATGATCGCAAGCTTGCAGCGCTTGAAGAGTTGCATCAGGCGATTGATTCTTTGGCTTCTGGCAAACTTTCGGATCCGTCTGATCCAGTGCTGGTGGCGCTGCATCATGCAGCCTCGGAGCATCCGATCCCAGTGCCGGTGCTGCATGAGATAGTGCAAGGCTGCGAATTGGATGTGCGTGCTGTGACCTACGAAACTATGGACGACACAGTGCGTTACTGCCGGTTGGTGGCTGGTTCGGTGGGCCGTTTGTCGCTTGGGGTGTTCGGTGCCAAGCCGCCTGTTGTTGTTGCGTCTGCATCTGCGGGACAGTCGCAACAGGAGTCGCTGGAGGTTCTCGCTGATGATCTGGGTGTTGGGCTTCAACTCACCAACATGCTGCGTGACATTGTCGAAGACTCAACTATGGGGCGGATTTATCTACCGGCAAGCGAGCGTGAACGTTTCGGGATCAAACCCGGCGGCTGGGAACCGTCTGACAATTCAGCTGAGCTAGTGCAGTATGTGGCTGGTCAGGCAGTGATGTGGTTTGAGCGTGGCTTAGTGCTGTTGGATCACCTTGACTATCGCAGCCGGGCTTGCACCGCCGCCATGGCAGGCATCTATCGCACGTTGCTCAGCCGCATTCTGGCTGATCCCCAAGCCCCGTTGCGGGGTCGTGTCAGCTTGCCCGCCTCGCGCAAGCTCCTAGTGGCGGCGCGCAGCCTGTCGGGCCTGCGACCATGACAACGACATCTAGCAGTCACGACTCCTCGCAGCCTCGGGTGGTGGTGATCGGCGGTGGCTTAGCCGGATTGTCGGCTGCATTGGAAGCTGCCGACCACGGCGCGGCAGTAACCCTGTTTGAGCGTCGCCCTCGCCTTGGTGGCGCTACCTGGTCATTCGAACGCAACGGCATCTGGTTCGACAACGGCCAGCACGTCTACATGCGCTGCTGCACCGCCTACCAGGCCTTCTTGGCGCGCATCGGCTCAGCCGACGATGTGACTTTGCAGCGACGTCTTGATGTGCCGGTGCTGGCACCTCACGTCCGGCGGGCCGCGATCAAGCGAACTATTGGCCCGGCACCGCTGCATCTGGCACCGTCTTTGTTGACCTATCCGCATCTGAGTTTGCGCCAAAGACTTGCTGCAGTGCGCGCCGGTTTGGCGTTGCGGCGCCTAGATCCACACGACAGGGATCTTGACCAAGCGACTTTCGGCGACTGGCTGCAAGCGCACAACCAAGACACCGAAGCGGTCGAGAGCTTCTGGAATCTGATCGTGCTGCCGACTGTGAACGTCAACGCAGCCGATGTTTCGTTGAAGCTCGCAGCCAGAGTATTTGTGACTGGATTGCTCACCGAAGCCACAGCAGCCGACATCGGCTGGGCTCGAAAGCCTTTGACTGCGCTGCACGCCGACGCTGGCGCACGGGCTTTGCAGGCAGCCGGAGGAGAGATCCACTCACGACTCGCAGCAACAGCGGTGCGCTCAGCTTCACAAGGGCTGGAAGTTCACCTAGACGGTTCACTCCGAAGTGATGTCAGCGGCGCTGAGCACGACAACGCGCAGGTGGCGACAGCCGATGCTGTGGTTGTGGCGGTGCCTCATGATGCCGCTTCTGACCTGTTGCCGCCTAACACGCTCGCTAACCAGCACCAACTCAATGATCTGGGCATCTCGCCGATTGTCAACGTTCATTTGGTGTATGACCGACCTGTTACCAACCTGGACTTCTTCGCTACTGTCGGCAGCGATGCCCAGTTCGTGTTTAACCGCACCGAATCCGCAGGCATTGACGACGGCCGGCAATGTCTGGCGGTGTCGCTGTCGGCTGCTGAGTCTTACATCGGCATGCCTTCGGCTGATTTAGTGACGCATTTCAAAGCAGAAATAGCGCGCCTCTTGCCTGCTGCGGCCGATGCCGAGGTCACCGAGTCAATGGTCACGCGCGAGCGTTCAGCTACCTTCATGGGCTACCCAGGCACCGATCCGCTGCGTGCGCCTTGTGAATCTCGGCTGCCTGGCGTGTATGTGGCTGGTGCCTGGACCGACACTGGTTGGCCCGCGACGATGGAAGGTGCAGTCCGCAGCGGAACCACAGCCGGACGGCTCGCGGCCCGACACGCATCCGAATCTGCATCTCTTGGCCGCTGAGCCTGATCTGCTTTTGATCTCCGTTTGATCTACGTTTGATCTACGTTTGATCTACGTTTGATCTACGTTTGATCTACGTTTTGGTTGTAGGGTGAGCGAGTTCAGCTGCTGATCGCTTTGAACATGACCAGATATGTCAGCTTTTAGCCGATAGCATTGGTCATATGTCTATGCAGCACGCCCCATCGTCGGGAGCAAGTTCGGCAGGGCGGGCTGTTGTGCTTGTGCTCTTGGCGGTTGCTATAGGTGTGTTTCTGCTGATTCGAGGCTTTGATGACGACGACACGAGCGGCTCATCTGGTACTGCCAGCCAAAACTCCGCTGAGTCCGCAGGCGAAGAATCGCAATCTCAGCCTGATACCGCGGTGACCACCAGCAGCACGGTCCCGGTCACCACAACCACGACTATCCCGCCGGTAGTTACTAGACCTCCCGGTGAGGTCAAGGTGGCTGTAATGAACGGCACTGGAGTGCGTGGCCGCGCTGGACGCACAGCCGACACGCTCAACGCCAGCGGCTACATCACAGCCTCCAAGAACACTCAGCAGGATCGGGTGGATAACTCAGTCGTCTACTACCGGCAGAACTACAGCGACGATGCCAAAGCGGTTGCTTCAGAACTTGGCGCTGCTGCCGACATCATCACAGCCGCCCCAGCCACGATCATGACTCTGATACGCAACCCGGAATCTCCGGCGGATCTGGTGGACTTCCACATTTTTGTGGTGCTCGGCACCGATGATGCAATTGTTGATCCGTCACCTCCCGCCCCCGGCTGACGCGTCTCGCTGAGCACAGCCGACACCTAGTGCCGGTTAGGGACGGCTTTTGAGGCTGCTGGCAGCGCCTGACAAGTTTCGAGGAACAGCCTCAGCTTCAGAGATAGCTGCGGCTGTTGTCGCCGCTGGGGCTGCGGTTCCGGTTGAATGCGATTTGGTGCCCATGGCCGACGGTGGTGAAGGCACCCTAGAAGCGCTTGGCGGTGCCAACCGGCGTTCCACAGTGACAGGCCCTTCAGGCGAACCCGTGACCGCGCCTTGGCGGCTCAGTGGAGGTGTTGCCGTTGTGGAGATGGCTCGCGCCTCGGGCTTGGAGCTTGCGGGTGGTGCCGCTCACAACGACCCGGTGAACTCCACCACTGCAGGAACCGGCGAGCTGATCGCTGCGGCAGTCGCCGCAGGTGCGCGGCGGGTGCTAGTGGCGGTTGGAGGTTCTGCCACCACAGACGGCGGGCTTGGCGCGCTGCAAGCATTGCCATCACCAGCTCGAATGACCGGTGTTGAGATGGTGGTGGCCTGTGATGTACGCACCGCTTTTGTGGATGCGGCGACGATCTTCGGCCCACAGAAGGGTGCCACCCCCACACAAGTTGAGCTGCTGACTCGGCGACTTCAACGCTTAGCGCAGGTTTATGACCGAGACTTCGGTGTGGATGTAACTGTCCTAGAAGGCGCTGGGGCGGCCGGAGGTTTAGCGGGCGGGCTTGCAGCTCGAGGGGCTGTACTGCTCAACGGTTTTGATGTGGTAGCCGATGAGGTGAGCTTGCTGGATCGGGTGCATGACGCTGACATGGTGATCACCGGCGAGGGACGTTACGACGACACATCGTCGCAAGGCAAAGTCGTCGGCGGGGTAGCGGCTTTGGCAGCCGCAGCCGGTGTACGGGCAGTGGCGGTGGTCGGATGTGCTGATCGCGCAGCGGCAGTGCCCGCAGGCTTGGAGATCATTGACCTGACCGCCCGTTTCGGATCGTCACGAGCTTTGAACGATCCCTGCGGCTGCGTGACCGAAGCCGTTGAGGGGTTGCTCTGAACCCGTAGGAGCTTTTTTGAGTCTGTGGGAACCTGGTTTGAAGCGTGAGGGCTTGTATTGATGTGAGGGCTTGTATTGAACCGAGCGGTAGGATGCGATTTCTATGGCTGTGACTGTGCGAGTGCCCACCACCTTGAGAGTTTTGACTGCTGGTGTGTCGGAGGTATCCGTTGATGGTGACACTCTGGCGGAGGTGTTCGATTCGCTTGAGTCGAAGCACCCCGGCTTTGCGGAGCGGATCCTTGATGATGCAGGTGAACTCCGTCGCTTCGTCAACGTGTTCGTTGATGACGATGATGCCCGCTTCCTTGACGGTCTCGCCACTGTGGTTGCACAAGGTGCCACCGTCAGCATCGTGCCCGCCGTCGCGGGCGGGTGAACCCGCGGTTGAACCCAAAATCGCTCTGACCCGCACTCCTTGTGTGGCCGCTATTGGTCGCTATCGCAGGTGCGCTGCCACAGGGTTGCAGCACAGATCACAACCCACAGAACTCTTTGAGTTCTGTGGGTTGTGATCTAGCGCTACTCGCGATTGACTTAGCACTCGCGGCACGAGAGTGCTAAGTCAATCAGTTAATGTAGGTAATCAAGGCGGTCGGCTTCATGCAAGGGCTGCCTCAGGAGGTTCAAAATGGCTAAGACGATCCAATTCGACGAGAAGGCCCGTCGTGCGCTTGAGCGGGGCATGAATCAGCTTGCTGACGCAGTACGTGTCACGCTGGGCCCCAAAGGCCGAAACGTGGTGCTCGACAAAAAGTGGGGTGCCCCCACGATCACCAACGACGGCGTGTCGATCGCTAAAGAGATTGAGTTGGAAGACCCTTATGAGAAGATCGGCGCAGAGCTGGTCAAAGAGGTCGCTAAGAAGACCGACGACGTTGCCGGTGACGGAACCACAACCGCAACGGTGCTGGCTTGGGCGATGGTGCGCGAAGGTTTGCGCAACGTGGCTGCCGGTGCCAATCCGATGTCGCTTAAGCGAGGCATAGAGGCCGCTGTCGCTGCGGCGGTTGAGTCGGTGCATAGCAACAGCCAGGATGTGTCATCTGATAAGGCGCAGATCGCTAACGTGGCCGCTATCTCCGCAGCCGACGAAGAGATCGGTGCCACCATCTCTGAGGCCATCGACAAGGTCGGCAAAGACGGTGTGATTACTGTCGAAGAAGGGCAGACCTTCGGCCTAGAGATGGAAACCGTCGAAGGTATGCGCTTTGACAAGGGCTACATCTCGCCGTATTTCGTGACCGATGCCGAGCGTATGGAGACTGTGCTCGACAACCCGTATGTGCTGCTAGTCGCTTCGAAGATCACCAACGTGCGCGACCTTGTGCCGCTGCTCGAGAAGGTGATGCAAGGCGGTAAGCCGCTTTTGATCATTGCTGAGGATGTGGAAGGCGAAGCTCTTGCCACGCTGGTGGTCAACAAGATCCGTGGCACTTTCGCTTCGACGGCGGTCAAGGCGCCGGGCTTTGGAGACCGTCGCAAGGCGATGCTGCAAGACATGGCGATCCTCACCGGTGGCCAGGTCATCAGCGAAGAGGTTGGTCTCAAGCTCGACAGTGTCGGTGTAGACATGCTGGGCTCGGCTCGCAAGGTGATCGTCACCAAAGATGAGACCACCATCGTGGAGGGTGCTGGAGACGCTGCCGATGTCGCTGGTCGCATCGCTCAGATCAAAGGCGAAATCGAAAACACCGACTCCGACTACGACCGTGAGAAGCTGCAAGAGCGTCTGGCGAAGTTGTCCGGTGGTGTTGCCGTGCTCAAAGTCGGTGCCGCCACCGAAGTTGAGCTCAAAGAGAAGAAGCACCGCATTGAGGATGCTGTCAGCACCACCAAAGCTGCCATCGAAGAAGGCGTTGTGGCTGGTGGCGGTGTGACTCTGCTGCGTGCTGTTGACGCTGTCGAAGCCGCCATTGAGGGTCTTGACGATGCTGATGAGCGCACAGGTGCGCGCATCGTGGCCAAAGCTCTGGTGTCGCCGCTCAACCAGATCGCCGTTAACGCGGGTCTTGAGGGTGGCGTAGTGGTCGAGAAGGTGCGCGGCCTCAGCGGACCCAACGGGCTGAATGCTTCCACCGGTGAATACGAGGACTTGATCGCGGCGGGGATCATTGATGCCGCCAAGGTCACGCGTTCGGCTCTCCAGAACGCTGGCTCGATTGCTGGATTGTTCCTCACCACCGAGGCTGTCATAGCCGAAGCGCCAGAGGAGGCTGCCGCTGCCGGTGGCGGAATGCCCGACATGGACTTCTAGAGGCTCTAAGCTCTCTTCTAATTGTGAGCGCTTTGCTCTAGAGTCTTTATAGACCTCGGGGGATCCCACCTCCCCCTGAAACAGCAGCCCGGTTCCGCCC
>JAPYNU010000079.1 GCA_028283245.1 Candidatus Aldehydirespirator catecholifindens
GCGCACTCGACGGGGGTTGCCGACTAGATCGCCAACGTCTCGCTACTGAGCCTCGTTGGACACCTCTGCTCCACAGAACACCTAAACCACCACAAGGCCATGTCGAGCTCGGTGAGCTATGTCGAGTTCACAGAGGCGCAGTGACCGGTGCTAATAAGACCTGGATCACCGGCGCTGATGACCCCTCACTTCCGCCGAGTGTGCTGATCCCAGCAATAACGCGCGCCCGCGAACTGTTCAACGCCCCCAACGCATTGCTAATCAAGTCCCTTGACCTGCGAGCCGTTATTGACCTACCCGCAGACTTGGATGTGTTCAACTCGACCGACAGAACCCTGATTGACAGATTCCTTCGTGAAGCGCGTCGGCAAGGTATCCCGTCGGGATACGTCGCTCGCCACCGTAATCCGTGGTGGTCCGTGAAACTCCGAGAGCCTGCTCCGATTCTTGGCACATACATGGCGCGCCGCCCTCCAGCGTTCGTGCGCAACAAGGCTGCTGCGCACCACATCAACGTGGCCCATGGGATATACCCGCGAGAGCCGATGGCAGAATCGACTCTTGATGCTCTGGCAGCCTCGCTCCGTGATGCCGCCCCCGCCGCAGTCGGACGCACCTACTCGGGTGGACTAGTCAAGTTTGAACCGTCCGAGATGGCGCGTATCCACATCCCCGCACCCGAGATGAGCGCAATCGCTTGAATGCCACTCATGATCTTGGAATAATCGTCTGAGCCGAGCGCTTCATGAGGCCATATCTGGCGGACATCCACTGTCTTGTCGTTTGCCATCACCCTTCTCCCTTGTTTGCTGCTGAGACATTCTGAAGTCAAATACCTCGGTTTGAGCGCTGTAACCGTGCTTGAGGCGAACACGGGTAGCTTCACGGTATGCCAAACGGTGGTTCTGACTGTTGTGGAACGTGCTGGTTCAACAGGCGCAACAAAGGGGTTGACGGCTACCCAGACCCTTATGAGGAAAACCCAGAGGCACCTTACTGTGAAATCCGAAATGAACCGATCGCGAATCCGTTCTATACCTACTGCGCCAATCATCCCAAGCGCAGACCCGACCGGGACCCGATCCCTCTAGGTCCGATATACGTTGCCAGCGAGCAAGATGAGATGGTGAGAGTGGTGGCGAAGCCGTCTCCAGACACAGAGGAGATAAGGCAGCACCTGCTTGACCGGCTCTCAGTATTCGAAATGGTCGCTGCAACCGACAACTCACCGAAGTTTCAACAGACAATCTTTACTTTCCTTGTAGATGCACACATAGTGATGTGGCAGCTCGGAGAGTTCCGAGAGAATCGAGCAGCAGAAATGCTTCAGCGATTGTCCGACACGCTACCAGAGAATCTCGCATCAGTCGCAAAGGATACCTTGGCGAAAGTACGCGACGGCGACAAGTAACAAGTGCCACTGCCTCGCTGGGTGATTCTCAAGATTGGTTGACGGGTCAAGACGGCGGCTATTCCGCAAGCGCAGGCTTTGTTGATGATCTTGTTGCGAGTCCGTTGAGCAGACGGGCTGCGGATCGTGTCAGATGGTGTGTCGGAGGGGGGACTTGAACCCCCACGCCCATACTGGGCACTAGCCCCTCAAGCTAGCGCGTCTGCCAATTCCGCCACTCCGACGAGAGCCTTGTGATGCTAGCGGGCACCAACGCTAAGCGCAGCAGGTGTCGGCGAGAGACTCGGCTCGCCAAGTGTTGACCGCCTCAATGGCAGCCACCTCAGCGATGAACAAGCCTGTCAGCGGATCAGCCCACCACCATCCCAGAGCCGCGTTGGCCGACAATCCCAGCAGCCACCTATGGCGAGTTAGTGCTTCAACGCGTGTCAAAGACTGCATCTGCGGCCATGGTAGTTGCCAGCGATTTCAGCGCCTTGCCCCGGCCTCGGAGCAACCGGTCAACACATGATGCACTACAAGTCACTTAACGAAGTTGCATATCAAGCTGTGAAAAGTTTATAATGCATGACATGGCATCAGAAGATGTGGTTATGAATGTCACTTTCAACGAGTCGGTCCCTGCTGGTGGTACCTACGCCAACGGTGCGCTCGTGTGGAACACTCTCCATGAGTTCACGATCGACTTCACCTCGCACCGCTCCCCCACCCAGGACGGCGAAGCCCAAGACGTGCTTGTGGTAGCTCGACTGAAAATCCCGACCAGTGCCATGTTTCGGATCGTCCAAGCCATGTCAGCCAACATCGACCGCTACGAGCGCCAATACGGACGCATCACTCCCGGACCATCGAAGGAGGCTCCATGAACAACAACGGCACTGACCGGTCCCGCGACGAGCGCGTCGATTTCATCGTCAAAGCCGAAGATGACCATGTCTCAATCTCCCGGCCAGTCAACTGCGAAGATGTCGACCGAGTCCGACGGCAGCTAGCCGAATGGGCATCACGGCATCCGACCCAAGCGGTGTAACTGCGACTGGTAACAGTCCTGGCGCGACGACGCAGTTGACGGGCATCACGGCATCCGACTTAACCGGTGTAACTGCGACTAATCCGCACACTCACGCTGCTAGCCTTAGCCACATGGTTTGGTTCATCGCTCCGCTGCACATCTTGTCGGCTCTGCTGCTGGTGTTTCTCGTGTTGCTGCACAGCGGCAAAGGTGGTGGCCTCTCCGACATGTTCGGCGGTGGTTTGGGCGCACAAGCAGCAGGCTCCACAGTGGTCGAACGCAACCTTGACCGGATCACTGTGGTAGCGGCGCTGATCTTCGCATTCGCATCCACAGCTTTCGCTTTAGTCGCCTAAGCCCACCTGCGGGTTGCGCTGGTCGGATTGCGCTGGTTAGGTTGCGTAGAGGCGGTGATTGACGATCCGAGCGAACTCTTCGGCGTTAAGGCTGGCACCACCTACTAGCGCGCCGTCGATGTCTGACTTCTCCATGAGATCAGCGGCATTGACAGGCTTCACAGAACCCCCGTAGAGCACCCGAACGCCTGCAGCGGCTGCACTCCCCCAGCCTTGAGAGATCCGCGCACGCACATGAGCACACATGTCTTGAGCATCGCTAGGCGTGGCTGTCTCGCCAGTGCCGATAGCCCAAACCGGTTCATAAGCAACCACCAAAGCACCCACAGCCGCCTCGTCAAGGCCGTCAAGGCTGCCCGCAAGCTGCTGCGAAACCACCTCATGGGCTTCGCCAGCGCGACGCTGATCAAAGGTCTCACCAACACACACAATCGGTGTCATAGCATGACGCAGCACCGACCGGGCTTTGGCGTTGACAACCTCATCGCTCTCACCGAAAAGGCCGCGACGTTCGCTGTGACCCACAATCACATAGGTCACGTCTAGTTTGGCGAGCATCGCCGCCGACACCTCACCAGTGAAAGCCCCGGCATCAGCGCTGTGACAATCTTGCGCGCCTAGCGCTATCGGAATGTTGTCAGCCTGCAGCACCGTCTGCGCCGACCGCAGATCAGTGAAAGGCGGATGCACACAAACCTCAACGTGATGATAATCGTCAGAGTTCAGCGCATAAGCCAGTTTCTGGATGGTCTGAATAGCCTCGAAATGGTTGTGGTTCATTTTCCAGTTGCCACAAACCAGCGGCTTATCCCGGCCCTTGCTTCCAGCGCTCGTGCCTGAAGCTGAGGCTGAGGCTGAAGCTTCGACCTGACCGGATGTCTTGCGTTTGTTTTGCATGGCTCTAGCTGTCTCGTGTGGTGCTGTTTTTGGTGGTGCTGTCTCTGAGAGCGGCCAATCCCGGCAGGTCGCCCTTCTCAATCAATTCCAAAGTTGCGCCGCCTCCAGTGGACACATGATCCATGTCACGATCCACCCCGAAATGGCGAGCCGCGGCGGCGCTATCACCACCACCAACCACAGTGAAAGCCCGTGTCTCGGCCATAGCCGCTGCCACCGCCCCAGTGCCGCCACCAAATCGGGGATCCTCAAACACTCCCATCGGGCCGTTCCAAAGCACTGTGCCTGCGCTACAGATCACATCACTGAACGCTGCAGCGCTGCCAGGGCCGATATCGGTTCCTATCCAACCATCAGGCACATCGGCACCAACTTGGCGAACTTCGCCGCCAGCATCAGGGTCACCCAACACACCCCCGGGACCCAAGACGGTGAGATCTTCGGGCAAGTGAATCACAGTATCGCCATTCAAGAGTTGCTTACAGTGCTGCACCATCGAATCTTCATAGAGCGACGCGCCGACACGATGTCCTTGAGCCGCCAAGAACGTGAAACACATGGCACCACCGATCACCAAAGCATCAACCATTTCAAGCAGAGCATCAATCACCCCCAACTTGTCTGACACTTTGGCACCACCGAGCACCGCAACAAACGGACGTCTCGGCGCGTCACGCAAACCGCTTAGCACCTCCACCTCGCGTGCCAGCAAGCGGCCCGATGCTGACGCCAGGAACTGGGGCGGGCCAACTATTGAAGCGTGAGCACGATGCGAAGCACCGAAAGCGTCGTTCACGTAGATGTCGTGGCCAGCAACTAGCTCCGTTACAAAAGCTGGATCATTGGCGGTTTCGCCTGGATTGAAACGCAAGTTCTCAAGCAGTTCCACACCGGGCGCTAGCTCAGCCAAACGCTGTCGCAGCGGTGTCACCGAAAAGCGCTGTTCGGGCACGCCTTGAGGGCGACCCAGATGCGTGCAAGCATTGACATTAGCGCCCTGCTGCAGCAGCCAACGCAACGTAGGCAACGCAGCACGGATACGAAGATCATCACTGATTTCGGCAGTGCCATCAATACCGTGGCTTAAAGGAACATTAAAATCAACGCGCACTAAAACAGAACGGCCTTGTAACGAACCCAGATCCTCAAGGCGCGGCAAGCCACTCATAAGGCTGCTGTGAGAAGGCTGTTCAGAAGTCACAATCGCAACCACAGAAACAACTTCGCAACATCAACGTCAAGCTCAAGTGAAGCTTTACTTAGGGGCTGTGCCTACTGTCAGAGCCATGTCCACTAGCCGGTTGGAGTAGCCCCACTCGTTGTCGTACCAGCCGTTGACCTTCACTAGATCACCCATCGCCATGGTCAACCCCGAGTCGAAAGTGCATGATGCCGCAGAGCCGACAATGTCGGTTGACACCAGCGGAGCGTCGCTGTAGTCAAGCACACCCGACAGCGGCCCGTCGGCAGCGGCTGCGGCATATGCCTCGTTGATCTCGGCAACGCTTGGCTCAGACGCAAGTTTGGCGGTGAAGTCGGTGATCGACCCGTCCGCGACAGGAACCCGCAAAGCGATGCCGTCAAGCAGGCCTTGCATGGATTGCAGCACAAGTCCTGTGGCTCGGGCCGCTCCAGTAGAGGTCGGCACAATGTTGATTGTGGCACCGCGAGCCCGTCGCAGATCCGAATGAGGACCATCCACCAGCGCCTGATCACCGGTGTAAGCGTGAACAGTGGTCATCAGACCCCGCTGCACCCCGAAAGCATCATCAAGCACCTTGACTAAAGGCACGAAGCAGTTGGTGGTGCAAGAAGCGTTAGACACCACCGTGTGAATGGCAGGATCAAAATCGGAGTCATTAACACCCACCACGAAAGTGGCATCAGCCCCCGAACAAGGGGCTGAGACCAGCACCCGAGGAGCACCTCCTTGGAGATGACGAGCCGCCGCATCACGCTTGGTGAAGACACCGGTGGATTCCACCACCACATCCACTCCCAGGTCACCCCATGGCAACTCTTCAGGGTTGCGCGCCGACAGCACTTTTAGCGTGTCATCACCAACCCGCAGAGTGTTACCGTCCACCAGCACCTCAGCGCTGAGGCGGCCATGAACCGAGTCGCAGCTAAGCAGATGCGCCATGACATCAATTGATCCCAAATCGTTGACCGCCACCACATCCACAGCAGCACCCTGGGCACGAGCGGCCCGATAGAAGTTGCGTCCAATGCGACCGAAGCCGTTGATACCCACACGAATACTCATGGTTCGCAGGCTACGCCGAAGCAGCTCGGCGCGCGCTCAGAAACCTCAGAAACCTCAGAGATCTCAGAAACACAGCCGGGTTTGCTCAGGCTCTTAGAGTTGCTTGTTGATGTCGCGGTGCGTTACCGCAGGCTCATGATCCATGGCACGCAGCACACCAGCGAAATGTTCGGTCACAGCAACCGAACGATGCCTGCCGCCGGTGCAACCAAACGCCACTGTCAGATAGGCCTTGCCCTCAGCCACATACTGAGGCACCAGCAGATGCAACAGCGACTCAAGACGCTCCAAGAACTCCCCTGTCACCGGCTGGCTCATCACAAAGTCGGCCACGGCTGCATCCAAGCCGCTCAAAGGTCGCAGTTCGTCGGAATAATGCGGGTTGGGCAAGAAACGGCAATCAATGACGATGTCCACATCAAGCGGGATGCCATGGGTATAGCCGAATGACAGCACCGTGACCCGCATCGCTTGAGCTTCCCCCGCGCCGAACAGTTCAGACATACGGTCACGCAGTTGATGAATGTTCAGGTCGCTGGTGTCGATGACAACATCAGCGCCAGCACGCACCACTTCCAACGCAGCGCGTTCGGCCTCAATAGCTTCAGCCAGGGTCGCGGATTCATCAGCGTCAGCGAACGGGTGACGCCGACGAGTCGATTCGTAGCGACGGACCAACACATCGGTGGCGGCATCCAAAAACAGCAGCCGCAAACTTTCGAAACCTTGCCGTAGGCCGTCGATCATCGTCACGATCTCCTCGTGATAACGACCGGTGCCCACCACCAGCGCCAGCCGGTCAATACCAGCTGCTGGAGCGCCAGCAAGATCAGCGACTTTGCCGATCAGCGACGGCGGAAGGTTGTCCATCACGAACCAGCCGAGATCTTCAAGATTGTTGGCAGCATGGCTGCGACCCGCTCCCGACATCCCCGAGATGACCACAAAGGCACTCACTCGCCTGCTGACGTTAGTCGCCCAACTGGAACCGCCAGAGCCGAGGGTGTCGCCGGAGATTCCCTTGCCAGAGATTCCCTCGCCGGGGATTGCGTGACTCATATGACTGCCGTCTCTACGAAAGGCTCACCGCGGACTATTCGGTCATAGCCGAGTTCGCTGAGGTCAAGCGTGCGATACTCGCCGTAGCACAACAACTCAGCGAGCCCGCGTCCCATCGCCGGGGACTGTTGCATTCCATGACCAGAGAAACCATTGAGAAAAAAGAAGTTGCTTAGTTGCGGGTGAGGACCAACAACAGCGTTGTGATCGAAATAGTTGAAGGCGTAATGCCCAGCCCAGCGGCTGGTGACTTTGATGCGCTCAAAGGCCGGTACTCGGTTAACTAAAACCGGCCAGACCTTCTCCTCAAATATGTCGTGATCCATTTCGAAGTCGTCGAACTCCACCGCCATGTCATTATCGGGGCCACATCCAGCCATGTAAGCCCCACCGTCGCTGCGCACATGCACTCCGCTGGGATCAATCGTCAAAGGCAAACGCTTCTCCAGCGGCTCGGCGGCATCAAAGATCCAGGTGAAACGCTTGCGCGGCTCTACCGGCAGATCCAAACCGGCCAAAGCCGCTGTTTGGGCGGCTCGCGTCCCGGTTGCGTTGACCAGCGCCGCGCAGGCGATGCGCTCACCTGAGCCTAGATCTACCGCGGTCACACGATCTGCGTCGCACTGAATGCCGGTCACCTCATCGCAGCGATATTCCACGCCGTTGTTCCGGGCTTGGCGCCTGACCCAGTCGAATACAACGCCCGAATCGAACCAGCCTTCGTCACGCAGATTATGACTGCCACAGACAATGTCTGACACGTTGTAGAACGGATACGCAGTTGCGATCTCTTCAGCGCTCATGATCACAGTGCCCGCACCGAGTGACTCCTGCACCTTCTGGTTGGCTCGCAGCAGTTCGGCTTTGGCTTCGTCGCCAGCGAGATACATGTATCCAAAATGATCAACCGGCACCTCTGGGGTTTCGGGGTCAGACATCCAGTCGCTGAAGCCGCTCACAAACTCGGCCCCGAACTGCGAGATACGGATATTTACTTCGGTTGAGAACTGCTGACGCATACAGCTATTGGTGCGTGCCGTGGAGCTGTTGAGATACGAAGGGTCGCGCTCTATCACCAGAGCCGAACCATCAAAATCTGGGTTGCGTGACAAGAAAAAGGCTGCTGAGGATCCCATGACCGCTCCACCTACGATCACCACGTCATAGTGCTTCATCGAAGACATCCTTACGCTTTTGAAAACTTCGCTAACGGTTACGTAACGCTCAAATGGTTTCGGATCGGGCGGGAGGCTGAAACTCGGCGGTGACATATCCCTGAGCGAGATCGTTAGCTGCCGCTTGCAGATCCCGCAGGTCGGGCGACCCGAAACCGCCACCTCCTGGGAGCTCCAAGATCAGCCGTCGCCCTGCCGGAACGGTCTGCTTGCCTTTCGATCCGAAACTGGCACCGTCGTCAAGGCGCACCGCACCAGAAGCACCATCTCCTCCCCCGCAGCGGCCTCGGGCCGGATTATTGACCCGGTCGAACATCGCTGAAAACTCAAACAGGTACCCATCAGTGGGAGCTATCTCAATGACTTGACCCAGTCCCCCGCGGAACCGGCCTTTGCCGCCGCTGTCGGGGCGGATCTCTTTGCGCCACACCACGATCGGGCCCACCTGTTCGGTGGCTTCCACGCTCATAGTCCGCACACCCGACGGGAAAGCCGTGGCGGTCAGTCCGTCGCTGCTAGGCCGAGCACCGGTGCCTCCACTGTTGAACATCAGCAACTCGACCGGCGGGCGCGGATCAGCCGGATCAGCGCTACGGGCACCGGCCTGGAAGTTCCAGAGAGCGCCTGATCCTTCGGCACCGATCACTTCGGGCAGAGCCTCAGCAAGCGCTCCCAGGCACAGATCGGTCACGAAATGGCCGATCACATGACGCACCGCTACCGGATCTGGTTCGGTGGCGTTGAGGATCACCCCGGGCGGCGCGCTCACCGTGAAAGGCAGCAGCGAGGCATAGTTGTTAGGCAGCTCAGGTGCCAAAGCCACCAGCATCCCGTATGTGAAATAGGCTTGCGCGTAGGTGATCGGCACGTTAATGCCGAACGGACTGACCGGTGACGTGCCCGCAAAGTCGGCGTGCATGCCTTGTGAGGTGACGGTCACCGCCGCAGCAAGAGTCACCGGATCGCTGTAACCGTCTACATGCATCACATTGCGATAGGTGCCTTGCGGCACTTGAGCGAGAGCTTCGAGAGTGGCTCGTCGTGTCCGGTCGAACACGAACCCGGCCAGTTCTTCGAGGTTGTAAAGGCCGAACTCAGTGAGCATTTCAAGCAGACGCTGACGGCCGGTTTCGTTTGATGCGGCTAAGCCGTGAATATCGCCGATCACTTGATCGGGTTCTCGCACATTGCAGCGCAGCACTTTCACAAGGTCGCGGTTGAGACGGCCCCGATCAGCCCAGCGCATGATCGGAATGCGAATGCCCTCCTCATAAAGCTCACGCGCGTCGGGCCCGAAGCCGCGCCCACCGATATCAACCACATGAGCAGTAGATGCAAAGAACCCGATGAGCTGGCCTGCTTCGCTGAACACTGGCGTGGTGACGGTGATGTCATGCAGATGGCCGGTGCCTTTCCACGGGTCGTTAGTGAGATAAACATCGCCTGGATGCATGGCGTCAATGCCGATCTCGGTGATGAAATGCCCCACAGATGCTGCCATGGTGTTGACATGTCCAGGTGTTCCGGTCACCGCTTGAGCGATCAGACGTCCTTGGCGATCAAAAACCCCGGCCGAAAGGTCACCCGCTTCACGCACAGAAGTCGAAAAAGCGGTCCGCACTAGGGTCAGCGCTTGCTCTTCGACCACCGATATCAGCCTGTTCCACATGATCTGCATGGGAACCTCAAGCTGGTTTGATGTTTGCTTCGATGCCTGCGAAGACTGCGCTGGCTGCAGCTGCGAATGCATCGACTGCTGTGGCGACCGGGCTGCGCTGGTGTGATTGGCAGTGATCCGCAGCGTCAGATCGGGCTGCACCACGGCAGTGTGCTGTGAGCTAATCACAGTGGTGGTCTGATCTTCGGTGACAAGGGCCGGGCCTGCGATTGTGTCTCCAGCTTCCAGCGTTGAACGTTCGAACACTCGAGCCGCAACGCTCGCAGAACTGGGCGGGTCATAGACCAGACGGCTACCCAAAGCTTGCGGTAGCTGTGTTGCGGCCTGACTCGCTGCTAGCTGCTGCACCGGCTGCGGACTGCGACGCTTTGATGATGTCCGCACCGACCAACTCACCGCTTCGATCGCTAAACCTTCGATGGCACGACCGAAGAACGCCTCGTAAGACTTCACGAAAGTTGTGATCAGCTCTTGGGCAGCTATCTCGTCGAAGTCGCCGTGAGGCAGCGTCACCGGTATCTCCCAGCCCTGACCGCGATAACGCATCAACACTTCGCGTTCAACCTCAAACCCATCCCCGGCTCTAGACCCAAGGTCAAGCCCAACCTCAAGTTGACCCTTAGATCCTGTTTCAGATGCTTTTTCGCTGTCTGCTTTTCGGCTGACACTCATCTGCACGAACTCGTGAGCCTCGGCTTGCAGTTCCGCTAGCACACCTCGGACACCGTCGGAATCAAAACTCTCCGAATTGGTGTAGAAGCTGCGGGTCGCTTCATATGAGAACGGCGCAATCAGGAACCCGACTGCTGAGCCGACCCCTGCGGCTACCGGCACGAGCAACTCATCAATGCCCAACTTGTCGATCAGGCGGCAGGCATGAAGCGGCGCAGCACCGCCGAAAGCCACCATCGAATAACCGGCGAGGTCTTTACCGCTCTCCACTGCATGAGTGCGCGCTGCGTTGGCCATGTTCTCATCAACCACCTCGGCCACACCCACCGCAGCTTCACTGTCGTCAAGGCCGAGGGGTGCGCCGACGCTGTCAAGCAAGGCAGTGGCTGCTTTAGATGGCGACAGCGACACGTCAGGCGCGCGGAACGTGTCGGGGTGCAACCGTCCGAGATGCAGATCTGCGTCGGTGACGGTTGCCGCAGACCCGCCGAGGTCATAGCAGGCTGGCCCCGGCTCGGCACCTGCGCTCTGTGGACCCACCCGTATCTGGCCGAGCTTGTCAACAGTTGCTACCGATCCGCCGCCAGCACCAATTTCGATCATCTCAATGCACGGCACCGAGATTGGTGTGCCACTGCCTTTCTTGAAGCGAGCGGTTCGTGCCGTCTCGAAAGTCTTTGAGGTGCGAGGCGTGCTGTCTTCTATGAGAGCGATCTTGGCAGTGGTGCCACCCATGTCGTAGGAGATGATCCGCTCACGGCGATGCATTTGAGCCAGATGAGCTGCGAAGATCACGCCGCCAGCAGGCCCCGACTCAATCAAACGCACTGGATAAGCGGTCGCGGTTTCGCTGCTGATCAAGCCACCACCAGAATGCACCAGCAATAGCGGGCAGCGCGCCCCTAGGCCGTGAAGTTGCGTTTCGAGGCGGCGCAAATAAGAAGAAATCTGAGGCTGCACGTAGGCGTTGACACAAACCGTGCTGAACCGTTCGAACTCGCGCATCAAAGGCGAGACTTCGCAGCTCAAAGACACTGCAAGCTCTGGTGCTTCCTGCAGCAGCAACTCACGGAAACGGTGTTCGTGAACGCTGTTTCGGTAGCTGTGTATAAAACCGACCGCCACCGACTCGTAACCGCCTTCCAATATGAGCGCAATCACCCGTCGAGCAGCAAGCTCATCGAACTCGAGCAGCACCTCACCATGCGCGCTGACGCGTTCGGGCACCACGAAACGGTCTTTGCGTTCGATGAGCGGCGCAGGCAACACGATGTTGAGGTCGTATTGCTCGAAACGGCTTTCGGTGCGTGTCTCAATCACGTCACGGAATCCGGCGGTGGTGACCAGCGCTGTGCGAGCGCCGCTACGCTCAATCACAGCATTGGTGGCGAGGGTGGTTCCGTGGATGATCTGGGAGACTTCGCTAATGTCGGCAGCGGCGCGTTCGACCACCTCGGCCACGCCTTTGAGGATTGCTTCTTCGGGGCGCTCTCTTGTGGTGAGAACTTTGGTGGTGACGAACGCTGATTCACCACGCTGCAAAGCCACATCGGTGAATGTGCCGCCCACATCCACTCCGATGCGAACCTCTTGTGGTGCTACGGCAGGCATCCTGTCCATCCTGTCGGCGCGCTCTCTAGAGGTCTTCCACAGCTGGGAAACTGTCAACCGACACGATGTCAACGGTGGCTGAGCGTTGCTGAGCCAGCATCCCGCCATCAACACGAATCACCGAACCGGTGATATAGGCGGCATCATCTGAAGCCAAGAACAGCGCTGCGCCGGTCATGTCCAAAGGCTCACCGACCCGCCCGAGCGGCACATTGTCACCTCGCAGGGTTCGCTCCTCAAGCGACAATCCGCTGGTGTCAATAGCACCAGGCACTAGGGCATTGACCCGGATGTTGTATGGCCCTAGGTCAAGGGCCATCGCCCGGGTGAGCGCTTCAATGCCTCCCTTGGTGGCATCGTAAGCGGTGAAGCAACGGTGGGCTCGGGTGGCTCCACCAGAGCTCATGTTGATGATGCTGCCGCCGCCTTGTTTGGCCATGATGCGGGCCACCCGGTGCGAGGTCAGGAAATGACCGGTCAGGTTGACATCAACGATGCGCCGCCACCAGGCTTCGTCGGCATCAAAGAAGTGCAGCATCGGGCTGACAATCCCGGCGTTGTTGACCAGCACGTCAATACGACCGTGGAGGTCTGTGACCGTATCGATCATGGTGGCGACCTGAGCGCTGTCGGACACGTCCGCGGGGACTGCTGCGGCGCTGCCCCCGGCATCGCTGATGGACGCAGCACTGGCGGACGCAGCGTCGCTGTCGAGATCATTGACCGCAACTGCTGCACTGGCCTCAGCAAACCGTCTGGCTATGGCCTGCCCGATGCCCCGGCCAGCACCGGTTACTAGGACAATCTTGCCTGCAAGGGATTCATGCACTGCGCTACCTCCAGATCATCGCACCGCACCAGAGTCTACGAAACCGGTGTCCAGGTTGAGCAACTGCTCAACAGCATCCGTTCTGGGGTCGCCAGGATTGAGGTTGCCGGACTGGCCGATCATGTAGCATCCACCGGTGGAGTCCGCCCGCTAAAGCCCCCCACCTGACAGCTAACTCCCAGCCGATTCTGCGGCGATTTCTCTGACATCTTTCAGGGTCAAGCCATGGTTGGGATCAGCCAGCGGGCCCGAAACTGCTGTGCCTATCCGGCCATCCTCCAAAAGAGGCGCAACACCACCTTGCGTAGAAAACACATAATGCCCTGGAAAAAAATAGGGTGGATCACTGTGTCTAGAATCAGTAGCGTATACAAGATAGCGCTGTTCGTTAGGGCGTAAGATGGCAGCAACTCCAGGCTCAATCACTTCCCACGAAGGCTCAAAAACTCGGTATGTGAAATAGCTACGGAGATTTGAGATAAGCGACTGGATAATCAGTGTCGCATGGTTCTGTTCTGGCTGAAGTCGTCCAACAATGACTTCTTCAATCTCAAAGATGACTCCATCGTAGATATCTACCCTTAGTGGATAGCTCATTCTGGGACTACCTAATCCAGGATCAGGATGGGGATACATTGTAGGAGATTCTCTTAACCTATTCTCATATCCTGTGATTTTGCCTACAAATACAAGATCTGATAAATTCGATAGTGCCTCAAGAGTATCAGCTTCTTGGTATCGGGTATCCAGAGTAGCTACTAAGGCTGTTGAGGGGTAAGGAGTATATGCTTTATCAATATCTAGATCAATTGAAGCTGGATCTGAGTAAATCAAGTTTAAGTTTGGGCTGTTATTTTTGGGGGCATCCACTGATACGATACCATCTAACGGCTCAATATTGCGTATACCTTTTAAGGTTAAGTATTTCGAAGCTTCACACTCCTCATGTATCGCTAGTGTTTCCCGCGGTGAAGGATCGTAATATTCTGTCGCCCAGACCAGTGCATAGGTATTCTCAATAACAGGGTCATCATCATCAATAGCTATCGTGTTTGCTGAAGGATCATAGCGTAAGAGATTTAGTGGAATTCTTAGAGCCGCCCTGTAGAGTGCGGAACCTACAATTGAAGGGTCTTCGAGTGATTGTGAAATTAAACCCTCATAGAGATAGATGCAAGGAGGATCAATACGAATTGTGCCTTCATATGAGTCAGCTATCGAATCATTACCCCAACCAGCATAATAACCATTAAATTGAGTATCAGTCTTTATTTGAACTGCATTACTCAGCGGCTCTAGATTCTCGACTGTTTCTACATTTAAATATTGAACAGCTCTGCACTCTGGATAAATTTCTAATTTCGCCTGTTCTGAGTAATCACGATATATTGTAGCCCAAACTCGTAAATAACTGCCATCGCTAACCGGATCCTCATTATTCACAGTCAACAAATTTGCTGACGAATCATAATGCGATAGATTGATCGGCATCCTTAGAGTTGCCCTATACCACGCAGACTCTGCAAATGAAGAGTCTGAGAGTGTTTCTTGAGTCAGTGCTCGATAGAGGAAAATACAAGGAGGATCAATACGAATCACGCCGTCATACGGCTCAGCAGATAAGTCTTTTGTACCTTATGGAGCATAATACTCATCAAATTGAGGAATTGCCTCTGTTGCTATATCGAATTGAATCGTCTCATTTTCAATATAATATGCAAGTTGAGATGTTTTTATAGACTCACCTGAGAAACTGGCCTGTGTGTTATCGCCTGCACATGCACAACTCGCTAACATCACCAATGTCAAAACGCAAACAAGAACACTAGTATCTTGAAAACTAAGCTTCTGACACCTGCACCATCTCACAATGCGATCACCTAACCTTGCTTACGATAGAGCCAACCGAGTTGAATCGTCTGACAGTGCCAGCCTCTCATACATCTCAGCGGACTGTCAAGGACAATCTTGGCCAAATCTAGATAGCCCTCGGCCACCTATCGACAGAACACGAACAAACAGCGGCAGCAGGTACCTGAGAGCGGTTAGGGGTTGTTGTGTAGGGTGGCGTGAACGTTTTCGGCGACCTTGTCAGGCAGCCATGACAGTGCTTTCAACTCTTGCAGTTCGGCTCGCTGAACCGCCCGAACCCCGCCGAACTCCTTGAGGAGTCGAGCTTTACGTGCCGGACCCAACCCAGCGATGCCGTCTAGCGCTGAGGTGGTCATGCGCTTGCCACGCAGACTGCGATGATAATCGACAGCGAAACGATGACTCTCGTCACGAATGCGCTGCAGCATGTAAAGAGCTTCTGACTGACGCGGTATCCGCAAAGGATCGCTGCGACCTGGAACAAAAACCTCTTCGAACTGTTTAGCCAACGCCGCAGCAGGGATATCAGCTGCGAGACCCAGGTCTTCCAGCACTTCCACCGCCACACCAAGCTGCCCTTTGCCTCCATCCACTAGCAGCAGCTGCGGCGGATACGAAAACCTGCCGTCGCGTTCAGCCACCGGCCGGGCTCTCTGCTCTAGGTAGCTGCTGAGACGCCTAGTTAGCACTTCACGCATCGCTGCGAAGTCGTCGTTGTCAGGCACCGAACGAATCTTGAAGCGGCGATAGTCGGACTTCTTGGGCAGACCATCCTCAAGCACCACCATCGAACCCACATAATCCTGCCCCGACAGGTGGCTCATGTCATAGCACTCAATCCGCAGCGGTGCCTCGCTCAAACCCAGATGCTGCTGCAACTCGTTGAGCGCACGGGCACGACTATTGTGATCAGTGCTGCGCTTCAGGCGATGACGCGCAAACGACTCTTCGGCATTACGCATGACAGTGGCTTGAAGCGCCCGCTTGTCGCCTCGCTGCGGAACCCTTATCTGCACTTGCGACTGGCGCATCTCGCTGAGCCACTCACAATAAAGATCGGCCTCTGCTGGCATGTCAGGCACCAGCACCTGCTTAGGCCATCCCAGCGGATTGTCATCAAAATAAAGCCGCTCCAGTGAACGGCTCACCAGTTCGCTGCGGTCAAGTTCTTCGGCTTTGTCGATCGTGAAACCGCGACGCCCCATCACCCGACCTCGACGCACAAAAAACACCTGCACTGCGGCTTCAAGAGCGTCGTCTACGATCCCAATCACATCAAAGTCCTCGTCTCGGGCACCAACCATCTGCTGAGACTCCACTGCTTTGCGCACCGCTGCCAGTCGGTCCCTCAGCCGAGCAGCCCGCTCATAATCAAGTTCAACCGCAGCAGCCGACATCTCGCTACTGAGCCGTTCGAGCACCGGTTCGCTGTCGCCTTCCAAGAAGCGCAACAGATCAGCTACCAGTTCGGCGTAGTCACCGGTCGATATCTCGCCGACGCAAGGCCCGGAGCACTTCTCAATGTGATAAAGCAGGCACGGTTTGCCAAGAGCGGCATACCGTTTGAACTTGCCGTCGGTGCAGGTGCGGATCGGAAAAGTCCGCAACAGCAAGTCAAGAGTGTCACGGATCGCGTAAGCGTGACCGTAAGGGCCGAAATAGCGATTACCTCGACGGCGTCGTCCTCGCATCACCATGGCACGCGGCCATTCATCAAGCATCGTCACGCACAGAAACGGATAGGACTTATCGTCGGTGTAGCGAACGTTGAAGCGCGGTCGATGCCTCTGGATCAACGAATATTCGAGCATTAGCGCCTCGACTTCGTTGCCCACCTGAATCCACTCAACGGATGTCGCTGCATCCATCATCTGTCTGGTGCGCAGCGCCAAATGCGAACCGAAATAGCTGTTGAGGCGCGAGCGCAAACTCTTAGCTTTGCCTACATAGACGACACGACCATCGGCATCAAAGAACTGATACGAACCGGGAGCGTCTGGGATTGACCCCGCCTCAGGCCGCTTCACCGCCACTCTGTCACCACCCTGCCAGCATCACACGGCCACCACTCTTTCACCACCCTGCCAGCATCACCCTGTTACACGAGCATGTCGCGTAGGTAACGACCAGTGTGACTCTCAGGCACTTCCGCTACCTGTTCGGGGGTGCCCTCAGCCACGATCCGACCGCCACCAGAACCTCCCTCAGGGCCGAGATCAATAAGCCAGTCAGCGGTTTTGACCACGTCAAGGTTGTGTTCTATCACCACCACAGTGTTGCCCTGATCCACTAACCGGCCCAGCACGCTCAGCAGTTTGCGCACATCCTCGAAATGTAAACCCGTTGTGGGTTCATCCAAGATGTACATAGTGTGACCCGTGGAACGTTTGGCTAGTTCGCTTGAAAGTTTGACACGCTGCGCTTCACCACCCGACAAGGTCGGCGCAGGCTGACCAAGGCGCACATAACCAAGACCAACATCTACCAGAGTGCCCATATGACGAGCGATTACTGGCTGATTAGCAAAAAACTCCGAAGCATCCTCGCAGGGCATGTCAAGCACTTCAGCAATGTTGAGCCCTTTGAAGGTCACTTCTAGGGTGTCACGGTTGTAGCGCTTGCCTTTGCAGGCTTCGCAAGGCACATACACATCCGGCAAAAAATGCATCTCAATGCGGAGAGTGCCGTCACCACTGCAAGCTTCGCAACGCCCGCCCGCCACATTAAACGAGAAACGTCCCGGCATGTAGCCCCGCACTTTCGCCTCTGCAGTATTAGCGAAGAGCTTGCGAACATGATCAAAGACTTTGGTGTAAGTAGCAGGATTCGACCGGGGGGTGCGACCTATCGGCGACTGATCAATACCGATCACTTTGTCGAGATGACCGACACCATCAACACGAGTGTGACGACCGGGCGGGAGCTTCGAACGGTAAACGTGCTGCATCAACGCGCGATGCAATATCTCATTAACCAGCGACGATTTGCCTGAGCCTGATACGCCGGTCACGCAAATCAAACGCTGCAGCGGGAATTTCACATCAATGTTGTCGAGATTGTTCTCGCGGGCACCTCGCACCACCAACTGGGTGCCGTCGCCTTGGCGACGCGTCTGTGGCACCTCAATGCGACGCTCCCCCGCCAAATACTGGCCGGTGATTGATTCTTTCGCTTTGAGCAGACCTTTGAGCGACCCAGAATGCACAACAGCACCGCCGTGTTCGCCTGCGCCCGGGCCGATGTCCACCACATGATCAGCCACACGTATGGTCTCCTCGTCGTGCTCCACTACCAGCACAGTGTTGCCGAGGTCACGCATTCGCAGCATGGTGTCAATCAAGCGACGGTTATCGCGTTGATGCAAGCCGATCGACGGCTCGTCTAGCACATAAAGCACACCCACCAGACCCGACCCGACCTGACTAGCTAGGCGAATGCGCTGAGCTTCGCCACCTGCCAGCGTGGCTGCGCCGCGTGACAGATTCAGGTAATCCAACCCCACATCAAGCAGGAACCCAAGCCGTGAAAGGATCTCTTTGAGCACCTGATCAGCGATCATCGTGTCGCGATCATCAAGGTCGAGTTCGGCGAGGGTTTTGGCTGCGTCGGCTATCGGCATCTGACACAGTTCGTGAATGTTGTGGCCGTCCACCGTTACTGCCAGCGACATGGGATTGAGCCGAGCACCGCCGCAGTCTCCGCAAGGCACCTGACGCATGTATCCCTCAATGTGCTCACGGGCTGCATCGCTTTCGGATTCTTCGTGACGACGCATCAGATGCGGCACCACACCCTCAAAGCGAGCGTCGTAGACCCGTCGGCGTCCGAAGCGGTTCTCATAGCGGACCTTCACACGGTCCTTGACACCTTTGGCGTAAAGCAGCAGATCGCGTTGACGGGCAGGCAGCGAACCCCAGGGCACGTCTTGGTTGATGCCGTATTCTTCGCAGATCGCCTCCACTAGTCGCGGGTAGTAACGCGACCTGCTAGCAGCCCAAGGTGCGATGGCACCACTGGCAACTGTCACGTCGGGGTCAGGTACCACAAGCTGAGGGTCAACCTCAAAGACACTGCCCAGACCATCGCAGTGTGAACACGCTCCATAAGGCGAGTTGAACGAAAAGTTGCGCGGGGCCAGTTCTTCAAACGACTTGCCATCAGAGGGGCGAGCCAGATGCTGGCTGAACACGACCCGACGCGGCGTTTCGCTGTCAATGTCTGTGACTTCAGTGTTGGTGACTTCAACGTTGGTGACTTTGGTGTCAGCTTCAGCAACTTTGGCAGCTTTACCTGAGTTGGTCGATCTGTCAGCGGATCGTGAGGGCACGATCTCAATCTCAACGAGACCGTCAGCTAGCCGCAGAGCCGTTTCTATTGAGTCCGTGAGCCGCCTTTCCACCCCGTCACGCAGCACCAAACGATCAACCACCACAGCGATGTCATGCGTTTCATAGCGGGCCAGTTCCAGGCCGTCGCTGCCACCCGATAGGCCGGTGGTGTCGGCCATATCGGCTAGTTCCAGCAGTTCACCGTCCACGACTGCACGAGCGAATCCTTGACTAGCCAGGCTCGCTAGCAGCGTGTCATAGGTGCCTTTGCGGCCTCGCACCACCGGCGCTAACACCTGGAAGCGGGTGCCAGGCGACATCGCCAAGATGCGATCAACTATCTGTTGAGGGGTTTGACGCACTAGGCGCTCACCGGTCTCGGGATCATGAGGCACACCGATACGGGCATACAGCAGCCGCAGATAGTCGTAGACCTCGGTGACGGTGCCAACCGTTGAGCGAGGATTGCGTGAGGCGCTCTTCTGGTCGATGGAGATAGCTGGGGAGAGACCCTCAATGAAATCAACGTCGGGCTTGTCCATCTGCCCGAGGAACTGGCGTGCATAAGCCGAAAGCGACTCGACGTAACGGCGTTGCCCTTCCGCGTAGATCGTGTCGAAAGCCAGCGAGCTTTTTCCCGAACCTGAGAGCCCGGTGATGACTATCAGTTGATCGCGGGGAAGATCAAGGTCAATGTTTCGCAGGTTGTGCTCGCGCGCCCCAGAGATCACTAGCCGCTCAGCCACTGCCAGACTCTACGCGGATATGCCTCAAATTTTGACGCTATTGACAGCACGTCTGAGCTCTATCTGAGTTACATCAGCACCAAGTCCGCGATGCAGCAGCGCTGCCAGGTAGTTCACAGCAGGCAGTTAACAGCAAGCTTCGAGTGCCGCTACCAGTTCTTGAGGAAGCGGCGACTGGGTCGTCAAAGTCTCGCCGCTGACGGGATGTTTGAAAGACAGCGACTGGGCGTGCAGAAACGGGCGATTCAGCGCCAAGTGAGAACGACACGAACTGAAAGTTCCGTAGGTCGGGTCTCCGACCACGGGATGGCCGATGGCATTCAGATGAACCCTGATCTGGTGAGTGCGTCCGGTCTCTAGTCGGCAGGTAAGCAGAGCTGCTGGTGCTGGCGCCGTGAAACGCTGCTGCACTTGATAATGGGTGCGTGCGGTTCGGCCTCGTTCAGTAACTGTCATCCGCAGAGGATTACGCAGTGAGCGCCCCACTGGAGCGTCAATGACTCCCGATGCGGCTTCGGGAAGTCCCCAGACCAAAGCGCAATAGAGCCGTTCCGGCTGATGGGCACGCATCTGCTCGACCAGCGAGCGATAAGCGCGCTCGCTACGAGCAACAACCAGCAAACCCGACGTATCTCGATCAAGGCGATGCACAATGCCGGGCCTTGCAGGATCGCCGACGCTGACGATTTCGGGGTAGCGAGCCAGAAGCCCGTTGACGAGAGTGCCCTGCTCGTGCCCGGCACCAGGATGTACCACCAGTCCAGCCGGTTTGTCCACCACCACCACATCAGGGTCTTCGAACACCACCGAAAATCTGCCGCTAGCCACATCCTCTTCGGGCAATAAAAACTGATCTTCAGCGGTTGTGGCAGTGATCAGCAAGCACTCTCCCTGGGCGACCCTCCGAGAACCAGAAGTGACCACCACGCCGTCAATCTGCACATCGCCTCCAGTCACGAGACGAGCCGCAGCGGAGCGGCTTACATCAGCCAACAACGCCACCGCCCGATCTAGACGCATACCGTCAAGGGCGGCACCTATGGGCTCTTTGTTCGGCTCATAGGGGCCTACGTGGCTATCTGACGGTTGAGTCGCTTGAGTCACGTTCAGTCACAAGTAGTCACGAGCAAGGTTCGCCCACAGAAGTCACGAGCGTCACGAGTCTTGCTGCTGGCTTGTGTCAGGCGGAGCTTGAGCACCACCCTTCCTTCCCGCACCGGCGCGCCGGTAGGAACGCCACACCAGAAAAACGCCTCCGACTACTACTCCCATGTCGGCCACGTTCCATACCGGCCACCATTGCACGTCAATGAAATCGACCACAGCGCCTTGCAGGAAACCGTCGCTTTGACGGAAGACGCGATCAGCAAGGTTGCCTAGCGCTCCCCCGGCGATGCAACCAACAGCGACCGCAGACCAGCGGTCAGATGCCAGACGGCGGTTGAGCAACAACGCTGCAACTACTGTGACCGCGGCGATACCGAGCAGCGGCCCCAGTCCCTGAAAGCTGCCAAAGGCAGCACCAGTGTTGAAGACGAGCCGCAGCCGCAGAGTCCATACCAGGTCAATGATCCGGCCCCCGTCGAGTGCCTGCAGTGCCCACCATTTGGTGATCTGATCGACAGCCAGCAGAGATGCAGCCGCGATCAGGGCTCGCAGAGTGTGACGGTATGCGCGCCCGGCTTTGACCGGGTCGGGCATGATCAAACGCTCTCAGCGACGACCGAAGTCGCCTGCCTTCACCTCAACACGCTCCGCAGCCCAAGGTATGGCGCGTAGCCGGGTTTTGGGGATCGGCTCGCCGGAGGTGATGCAGTATCCGTAGGTGCCAGCGTCAATACGTTCCAGCGCAGCATCAATCTGGCTGACCGTGTGGCGAGCCTGGCTTGACAGAGCAAGATCTCGTTCGCGTTCCACAGCGACGGTGGTTCCCTCGCCGCCTTCCTCGTCGAACTTCACGTCTCCAGGCTCGCGAGTGACTGTCAAAGAATCGGCTTCGGCCTGATATTCCTCAGCGGAGTGGAGATACTTGGCACGTTCGGCCAGCAGTTTGCGGCGCATTTCTTCAAGGAAGTCCGTACCGAAACGGTCTTTTGTTGTGGTTTTAGCGGCTGCGCGCGGCTTTCCGGCAGAAGTCTTGCGTGCAGCAGCAGGCTTTTTGACAGCAGGTTTCTTGGCTGCTGGCTTCTTTGCAGGCGCTTTAGTCGCAGACGCTTTCTTGGCGGATGCTTTAGTCGCAGCAGTTGATGCCTTAGCTGCTGACTTAGCCGCAGTCGCCCTTTTCTTCGCAGACGCTTTCTTAGTTGAAGTAGCTGCCTTCGTCGCAGTTGACGCTTTCTTAGCAGGTGCTTTAGTCGCAGACGCTTTTTTGGCAGACACAGCTGCCTTAGTCGTCGATGACTTCTCAGCTGGTTTCTTCGCAGACGCCTTCTTCGTAGCAGCTGCCTTCGTCACAGTCGATGCCTTCTTCGCAGGCGCTTTGGTGGCGGGCACTTTCTTGGCGGGAGCCTTCTGTGCAGCAGTTGATGCCTTAGCCGCAGTCGCCCTTTTCTTCGCAGGCGCTCTAGTCGCAGACGCTTTCTTGGCGGGAGCCTTCTGTGCAGCAGTTGGCTTCTTCGCAGGCGTTTTAGTCGCAGGCGCTTTTTTGGCGGGAGTCTTCTGTGCAGCAGTTGATGCCTTAGCTGCTGACTTAGCCGCAGTCGCCCTTTTCTTCGCAGGCGCTCTAGTCGCAGACACAGCTGCCTTAGTCGTCAATGACTTCTCAGCTACTGGCTTCCTCGCAGGCGCTTTTTTAGCAGCAGACACTTTCTTGGCGGGCGCTTTTTTGGGCGAAGTAACTACCTTCGTCGCTGTCGATGCTTTGCTTGCCGACTTGGCCGCAGTCGATGCCTTCTTCACAGGAGCTTTCTTGGCGGCAGCAGACTTGGTTGCAGCCGACACTTTCTTCGCGGGCGCCTTCTTCACAGGAGCTTTCTTGGCGGCAGCAGACTTGGCCGCAGCCGACACTTTCTTGGCGGGTGCCCTCTTCGTAGCAGACGCTTTCGCAGCAGGCGCTTTAGTCGCAGACGCTTTCTTGGCGACAGTAGATTTAGGCACGGGAGCCGAGTTTACCGTTACGCTCTGATGTCTCACGGTCAGAGTTCGCCTTGTTTTCAGGGCCAAAGAAGGCCGCAAGTGCTGCATCGGCACCAGCCTGCGGCGCGTCGCTTGTGACCACCTGACGAAGTTGTTCGATGAACCCGTCGTCAGACTCTTGCGGGTGATCTCCAGCAATTTCGCCGTCCAACAGTTCAGACATGTCAAGCTCGAACGGCATGGTCGGCGGGCCGGTATCTGCATAGTCGGTTTCAAGGCCAGCAACCGAGCTTGCACGGGATTCAAAATCACTTGTGTCAGCAGCATCAACAACAAATGCGTCGGTCTCATTTCGCTCATCTGGTGACCCTGCCTCTGCGACAGCTTCACCTGAGAGCGCTTCACCTGCTTTGTTAATGGATGTCACGCTTCGGCTGTCGAAGCTTTCACTGCCCGATTCGTTGAGGCTTGTGGCCTGCTCAAACTCTTGCACGAACGAATGGAACGATGTCGCCAAGCGACGCAGCGTGTCTCGCTCACTGTCAAGCCTGGCATCAATCTCAATAACACGCGACTCTGACTCGGCCAGCACGCTGGATGCATGGTCTTCGGCCGAGCGCATCATCTCATTGGCTGTCGCCTCGGCCTCTAACAGTGTTTGCGAAGCCTTCTCCTGTGCTGAGTTGATGATCGACAGCGCCTCGGACCTCGCCTCAGAAATCGCAGTATCAGCAGTGCGCTGAGCCAGCACCAGAGTGCGCAGCATTGTTTCACGGATTTCGGAATCGCCATCGGCTCTGCTGGCCTCAGCCTCAGAGTGAGCTTGAGCCAGACGAAACTCCAATTCTCGGATGCGCTCGTCGGCTTGAGCGGCTTGATGAACCGCTGACTTCACGTAGCGGTCGACTTCGCTCGGGTCATAACCGCGCATTCGCTCGCGAAACTTTATTTCAGGGGCAATATCGGTGAGTGCATTCATGGTGCCATCTTGGCACGGTCACCTACTCAGTTGGTGGATGCTTGACTTCTCTAACAAATGATCCCTCGAATGATCTGAATACCTACGATCACGATGATCGGTGAGAAGTCAAGGGCCATGCCGCCAAAGCGAGCTGTGGGCAGAATGCGCCGCACCGGGTTCATCACTGGATCGGTCACCATGTAGAAAAAACCCGCAACGGTGGCCATTGATCCGTTGGGGTTGAGAGGGAACCAGCTCAACACCACCCGCACAAAGATCGCCAGCAGATAGAGAAGAAGCAGCTGACAGATGAGCCCGATCACGCTGGCTGCCTCCGATGCTGATTAGGGCGCGTTCTGCGATCAGGCCTGTGCTGACATCGAACAGCACTCGCAGCAGCACCAGTGAAGCCGGTTGACAGCAGGTTTGTGTTCAATGGCGTCGCCGACGACCGCCGCGCAACGCGTCAGAGTCTTCGGGGGTAAGCAAATACACCTGATCTGCGACACGATCCATTTTGCCGCCGATCGCATAACAGAGGCCACTAGCGAAATCCACCAACCTTCGCCGCAGGTCACGATCCAGAGCCTGCAGGTTCACGATCACTGGCTGACCTGACTTGAATCTATCTCCGATCTCCTGCGCGTCGTTAAACGCAGCAGGGGTGACAGCGTGCGGCTTCATTGGATTTGTGGGAGCTTTGGAAGGGATTGATGGCAATATCCGCACATCTTCGTCACTGAAATCGTCTCGTTGGATGTCCGTTGAGGACTGCGTCAAGTTGACAGGCCGCACTGTGCGACCTAAGCCAGGGTCTTCGGCTGCCGAGTTTGGGTCAAGCCCAATACCCGATGTTGGAACTACACCAACCCCGGTCGGGTAGCGGTTGACCGTGCCGCTCGCTGGCCTTTGAGGGGTTGGCGCTTGCTGGGGCCGAATCGGGTCGTCATATCCCTCATAGTGCTCGTCAGGGCCGAGCCCAAGATATATCATTGCTTTTTTCAGCATCAGTATCGGCAGCTCCTCACCTACAAAACTCTAGCGCATTCATGGTGAATCCACCGCACCCTTAGCTCAACGTGGCTCACCATGTGAATATTTCAACAGCGCTTAGTGATTATCGTATTCCTTGCTCTCGCTGATTTCGATCTCGCTGATTTTGTTGCGGTCGTTCACCAAAGATACTCCTGCCTATCCGCAACATAGTAGCACCCTCAGCAACGGCGACTTCCAGATCATCGGTCATGCCCATTGAGCAATGCGCCAAACCGAGGCTGGTAACCAGCCGCCGTAGCAGCTTGAAGCCACTGCGAGCGTCCTCGGGCGAACCGAGAGGACCGATGCCCATCAAACCCACAAGTTCGAGACCCGCGTCAGTTGCTTGTGAAGCAAGCTGCTCAACAGATGCGGGATTGCAGCCACCCTTGGCTGCTTCTGCGGAAATGTTGACCTGGATCATGACTTCAGTGCCGGGGGCACGACGGCTGATCTCCGTGATCAGTTCTGGGCGGTCGACCGTCTGCCAGACATCAACTCGACCTGCTAACAGCTTGACCTTATTGCGTTGCAAACGCCCCACGAAATGCATTCTTGGAGGCGTTGCAACTGTGATCTCAGTGAGTTTGGACACGCATTCTTGGGCGTAGTTCTCTGCCACATTATTAATGCCGCAAGCAGCTGCCGCATCAATAGCCCAAGCGCCTTGGGCTTTGGTTACACCAACCACTGTTATTGCGCTGTCGTTGAAATCGCGTCCCGAGGCTCGGGCGATGCGATCCTGCAATGCCTGATAGCGCTCAGCCACCACTGAAGCGGCCTCGGTGCCGGGATTCATGCTGGCTCCAGACGAGCAGCGGTTGCCATCCGGCTCTGTTCGCAACGTAGCCGATGCGAGAAGAATCTCTCATCGGCTGTATCTAGTCGCAAGTCGATTATCCGGTCCACGCCGACCGTGTGCAGCGATGCCTTCACAGCAGCAGCCAGATCCAAAGCTGGCGCTCCCCAAGAAGTAGCGCCAGACACGCCAGCGCCTACCGCATGAGCCACGGTGGCAAGGTCGTCGACTCCGAATTCATATGCAGCGGGGCGGATCATCGGCCCCAGCAGGGCCCGCAGTTCTCCGCTGCTTGACGGATGTGCCAGAGCACGCACAGCGGCAACAACTTCGTGCAGCACCCCCGCCACGATGCCTCGCCAACCGGCATGTGCAACGCCCACCACACCGTCACCCGCCACCACAACAGGAGCGCAGTCGGCAGTATGCAAAGCCAGCACTGCGCCGGGCACGTCGGTGGCTGCGACATCAGCGACGGATCCGGCAGCTTCACCTGGTGCAGTGACCATCACAACCCCGGCACCGTGAACCTGCCTGAGCCAAGTCCATTGACCTGCCAGCAACGTTTGGCGCCGCCTGTTCAGCAAGCTCTCGCGGACAGCAACTTTGTCGCATCGAAAGTCACCATCGGTGCGTTGTGAGCAGCGCACCCTCACAACCATTTTTGCGCCTTGCGCGCTTGTGCCAGCGGGCAGCAGTTCCTCAATCACCTGCTGTGTCGCACCAGATTTTGACGGCAGTGCTACAGCAGCCTCATCTCAAGAAGTCGGGAACATCAAACTCGTCATTGAGATCCATGCCGACAGAAGTTTCAGGAGTTGAAGCTGGTTCATCTGTTGCGGGGCTGGTGTCTTCGGTGGCGAAAATATCCGCAACTTCCACCGGGCTGGGGCGTGTCTGGCGTCGGGGTTGATTGTGATGTGCTGGCCGAGTTGATCTAGATGAAGCGGCGTAGCTCTGGCGGTCGCTCTCAAATCCGGCAGCGATAACGGTAACCCTGACTTCATCGCCGAGGTCATCGTCAATCACGGTACCGAAGATGATGTTGGCATCTTGATGAGCTACCGCGCGCACTACTTCAGCGGCTTCGTTCACTTCCATGAGGCCAAGATCGGAGGCACCCGAAATGTTCAAAAGCATTCCCTGGGAACGGTCTATCGAAGATTCAAGCAACGGACTTGAGATCGCCGCACGAGCTGCCGCCACAGCGCGACTCTCGCCACTAGCGGAACCCAACCCCATAAGGGCGCTGCCTGCGTCAGTGAGGATGGCGCGAACATCAGCGAAGTCGGTGTTGATCAAACCGGGCGTGGTAATCAGGTTGGTGATACCGCCGACACCTTGCATGAGAACCTCATCAGCCATGTGGAAAGCGTTGAGCACGGTGGTCTTCTCATCGGATATAGCGATCAGGCGATCGTTGGGGATCACGATCAGGGTGTCAACTTTCTCTTTGAGTCGGATGATGCCGTCTTCTGCCTGCATCGAACGCCGTGAACCTTCAAAACTGAACGGGCGGGTCGCCACTCCGATGGTCAACGCACCAGAACTCTTGGCGACTTCAGCAACTACAGGCGCAGCACCGGTGCCGGTGCCGCCACCTTTGCCAACAGTTATGAAAACCATGTCAGATCCAGTGAGAGCTTCACGGATCTCGTCCACATGATCCTCGGCTGCTTGACGGCCCACCTCGGGGTTGCTGCCCGCCCCGAGGCCTCTGGTTAGGTTCTCACCGAGATCAATCTTGATGTCAGCATCGCTCATAGCGAGAGCCTGAGCATCGGTGTTTGCTGCGATGAACTCCACGCCTTTGAGGCCGGAATCAATCATGCGGTTGACGGCGTTGACACCACCCCCGCCAACTCCGATAACCCGGATGACGGCTAGGTAGTTATGAGGATCAACCATTGATACGTCAGCCTCCCTGCGGTAAAGCTTCAGTACATCTTAGGGGAGACAATCGCCTGACAGTTGCGATATCAGGCATAGTCACATCAATTGTCGTTACGCAGTCCAGTTCGGCGCTTGCCAGCATAGCTCGTAGTGCGCTGATCTTGTCGTCAATGAGGATCGGTTCGCCAAACACCGCAGTGGCACCTCCCACAAGTTGAAGCCTAATCCTTTCGGAGGTTCTGGCACTGTCGTCTTCGGGCTTTTCATCAAGCGTTACCGCAGCGATCCAGGCACGCAAATCTTGCGGCATGGCAGCCACCACAGCCAAAGGCCCTGCTGCGGCACTGTGAACATCTCCGAGGCGGCCTTCAAATGGCACAGCCACATACGGCAACCCGGCGAGCGCCTGTGTCGGTGAGGCCCCAAAAAGACTCGAGCCTCCAACCGATGTTTCAACAGTTGCTGGGGTTTCAACAGTTTCTGGGCTCGCAATAGTTGCGAACTCAGTAGCAGTGTGGTGGGGTGCAGGTGCCCAACTGATCACATGGCCATCAGGGTCAAGGACGGCGGCGCGATTTGATGCGGTGGGTGACAGTGCGGCTGGCACTCGCGGCTCAACGGTGACGCGAACCGTGGACGGCCAGTCTCGCCAGACTTGAGCCGAACGCACCCAAGGCAGCGACTCAACAGAGCGTTCCGCAGCATCAACATCGAGATACAGCATTGGCGACCCCGTGTGAAGATCAGAGGTTTCTAAGATCGCTTCAAGGTCAGCCGGGTCGCTCCCAGAGACGATGATTCGGTCCACGTCCATTAGATGCGTGTGGCTGGCCCAAAAGGCGGTGCTGGCAAGCACAACGATGCTCAGCCCTGCCACAACCACCCGAAGACGTCTGCGTCCTTGGGCTCGGATCACGGCTATGCGCCGTGCCTTGATGCGTGGATCAATGCGCGAAGCGCTTTGAGTTCTCGTAGTTGACCGCGTGCTCGCTTTTGACCGCGTGCTTGCGGCGGAACGCGACGGGCTTTGACGGCGCGGACGCGAACCGCTCATGGCAGTTCCTCAGACTCGAAACCCACAAGACGGTTTTCGAGTAAAAGGTCAACGCCATGGGTCTCTTTGACCATTCGACGCACTTCGCGCATGACCGCTACAACGTCGCTTGCGCAGCCGCCCTCATCGCACTGGATGAAGTTGGCGTGCTTGTCAGAAACTTCGGCTGAGCCGATCCGCAGCCGCTTGGCACCTGCCGATTCAATGAGTTCACCCGCAGAGACATTCTCAGGGTTGGTGAACACCGAGCCAGCGTTGCGTCCGCCTGGCTGATTGGCTCGACGCCAGCGAACTATCTCCGCTAGTTCATTCCGAGAGACCTGCAGATCCCCAAACCTCAACTTGAGCTTGACAGAAGCCACTACTTGATGTTGAGAGATGCTGCTGCTGCGATAACCAAGCTGCAACTGTGAGACGCTGCACACCTCGATGACAGCCCGACGGAGATCGACTATCACCGCTTCGGTCAGTGATTGCGAAAAGTCGGCACCGTGACCACCGGCGTTCATGCGCACTGCTCCACCCACTGACCCCGGCACTCCCACAGCCCATTCGAAGCCGCTCAAACCGGCTTCCACGGTGGTACGAGCAATGACCGGCAGCAAAGCGCTCCCAAAGGCGTTGACCTTGCTGTGATTGATCTCAAAGTGCTCAAACTGTGGGCCTAGCGTCACTGCGAGTCCAGCGAAGCCGCGGTCGGCGACCAGCAGGTTAGATCCTCGCCCCACTACCAGCAACGGCACGTCAAAGCCGCTGTGGGAGACTTCGGCCACGATAGCTGCCAGAGCCTCAAGCTCACTAAGGCTGGCTACTGTCACATGAAGGCGCGCCGAGCCGCCAACACGGTAGGTGGTGAGCGGTGCCAGACTGTGGTTGCGTTTGAGCGCCGAACCCAGACAGGACTCAGCGAGGCGCTGATCGAGATCATCAAGCAAACTTGCGAGCGTCATTGTCCCAGACGCTCAATGACAAGATCGGGAACGGTTGTGAGATCTCCTGCTCCGAGCGTCAAACACAGATCGCCAGCACGCAGCTGAGTAGCGAGCCAGTCAGCAACATCAGCTAGTCGCGGTAGCCAGGTCACCTGCGTAAGCGGACGGGTGTCAAGCACTGAGTCCAGCACGATCTTGGTAGTAATCCCGGGAAGCGGTGCTTCACCGGAGGGATATATGTCGGTCAGCACAAGATGATCCGCAGCGTTGAAAGAATCCGCGAATTGCGTCCCGACTGATGCGACACGGCTATATCGATGCGGCTGGAACACGCACACCACCCGGTTCCAGTCACCGGTGCGAGCTGCTGACAGCGCCGCCTCAACTTCGCCGGGCAGATGTGCGTAATCATCCACAAAGGTAATCCCCGCCACCTCGCCACGGAACTCGAAACGTCGAGCCACGCCTCCAAATCGTGCCAGAGCACGCGCTGCGGGCTCAAAAGACGCTCCCGTGCTAAGCGCAGCCGCCATTGCTGCGGTGGCATTGCGGGCGTTATGCAAACCCGGCACCGGCAAAGTCACCGTGCCCAGCAACTTATTGCGATGATGCAAATCGAAGCATGTTTCGGGCATCTTCAGCGAAAGGTTGGTCATTCGGTAATCGGCATCAAGGTCAGTGCCGTAGCTAACAGCACCGAGCGACTCGCCGAGTAGGGCTGCGCCCGGGTCGTCAGCGCAGACGATACGGATGCTCGCCCCCGCTAAGAACTGCTTGAAGGCATCGTTCAAGGCGGCAGGCGAATCACCATAGTTCTCAAGATGGTCGGGCTCAATGCTGGTTACCACAGCCACCTCGGGGCGCAGCGACAAGAAGGTGTGGTCGTTCTCGTCGGCTTCCACCACGAACCATTCACCTTGGCCCCACATTGCGCCTGTTCCGATTTCGTTGACGTCGCCGCCGATGATGAACGACGGTCCGAGGCCAGCTTCCACCAGCATCAATGCCAGCATGGAACTAGTGGTGGTCTTACCATGAGTACCTGCAATAGCAATGCAGCGGCGGCCAGCGGCGATAGCAGGAAGAATTTGGCTGCGGCGCATCACCGGGATGTTGCGTGAGCGTGCCGTGCGGACTTCGGAGTTGTTGTCAGGGATCGCAGATGAGACAACGACTACTGCGGCTTCGCCGATGTTGGCCGGATCATGGCCTATCGCCACTGACATCCCCTCGGCTCGCAGCCGGGCTATGGCAGGGCCGTCTCGCAGATCAGAACCAGAGACTTGATGCCCCATAGCGCGCAACACCGACGCAATGGCGCACATCCCTGCACCACCCACGCCGACGACATGCACTGAAGTAGGCACCGAGAAGTCAATTCCGGTCATCTAATCAACTCCGGTCATCTATGCAGAGGACTCCTTGCTGGTGAAGCGGCGCTGCCAGACTTGATGGTCGGCGGTTGCTGGGTCGGCGGTTGCTGGGTCGGCGGTTGCTGGGCGATGAGGACGACGCGCATGGCTTTCGATCAAGTCGACTACCGCTTCCGCAGCATCCGGCTTGGCCAGCTTGCGAGCTGACTCAGCCATCACGGCGAGACGCTGCGGATCTGCGAGCAAAGCATCCACTTGTGAAACCAGATGTGCAGCGGTCAGGTCACGGTCATGCACGATCACAGCCCCGCCCGCAGATTCGAGCACTCGAGCGTTGGCTGTTTGATGGTCTCCGGGCGCTCCAGGCAATGGAATCAGCACTGACGGCTTGCCCGCAGCTGCTAGTTCTGCGACGGTGGTAGCTCCAGCGCGTGCCACCACCAGATCAGCCGCAGCATAAACCGCGGCCATGTCGTCGCTATAGGCGATCAAGTCATGAGCCGGACCATGTTCGAGTCGCTGAGAAAGAGTTTGCTGAACATCGTTGAAATGGCGTGGGCCAGCTATGTGCAGAATGCGCAGATCCTGACGATCACCCCACAGTTCAAGAGCACCGACCACGGCCTGGTTGATTGAGCGAGCCCCGAGTGAACCCCCAAGGACGGCCAGCAGCCAGCTACCTTCGGGTTTGCCTGAAACACTTAGAGTCGCAGACTTTGCAGTGTCGGCAACTGCGATCACCTCACGGCGCAGCGGGTTACCGGTGTGAACAGCGCCTTTGAGTTCTGTCGCCGCAAAGGCAGTTGCAGCCGCAACGCAGAACCGACTCAAAAGACGGTTCGCCATTCCGGGAACAGCGTTTTGTTCGGTTATCACCAGCGGCACTCTCAACAGCGCTGCAGCCAGTCCGCAGGGCACCGAGGCGTAACCACCTAAGCCCACCACCACCGCAGGCTTGAGTTGCCTCAACAACAGCAACGCTTGCACACAGGCTCGGGCGAACTCAAAAACCGCCGCCATGTTGGAGACCACGCTCCTGGGGCTAAACCTGCGCCGCAGGCCTCGTCCGGGCAGCGTCGTGAGAGTGAATCCAGCTTCAACCACAAGGCGGGTCTCGGCACCGCCGACGCTGCCGACAAAGTGAACATCTGCACCCCAGACACCGCGTCGGGTCATTTCGTCGGCGATGCTGACACCGGGCAGCACATGACCAGCGGTTCCGCCTCCGGCGATCACAACCCAGACACGGCTCATCGGATCTGCCTCGCCACGTTCAGCAGCATCCCCATGGCAGCCAGCGTCGTCACTAGGGAAGTGCCTCCAAACGACAGCAGCGGCAGGGTCATCCCCACAACTGGAAGAATGCCTAGCACGGCACCCACGTTCAGCGCTGCCTGAAGCGTGATCCAGCAGGTAATCCCCACAGCTAGCAGCATTCCGAAACGGTCGCTTGCTCGCAGCGCCACTCCCAGGCCAGCCGCAGCCGTGCCTGCGAACAAAGCCACCACAAACAGTGATCCCGTCAGCCCGAGTTCTTCTCCGATGACCGCAAAAATGAAGTCGGTGTGTGCATAGGGCAGATATCCCCACTTGGCTCGACCTGCGCCGAGTCCCACTCCGTCAAGACCGCCAGACGCCAGAGCGTGAAGCGATTTAAGTGTCTGATAACCGTTGCCTAAAGGGTCATCCCACGGGTTGATAAAGCCAAGCATGCGCTCACGACGCCAAGGTGTGTATGCAATCATTAACGCTGCCACAGTGACGCCTGCTGCCCCCATAAGCAGCAAGTGCCCGAGTTTTGCACCAGCGAAATAGAGCATGATCGCCGCTATGGCAGCAACTAGCAGAGTGGCACCCAGATGCGGCTGAAACATCAACAACGCCATCATCGCTGCGGTGATCACAACTACAGGGACGAGAGTCGCACGAGTATTTTCAATGTGACGGCCGGGCCGCGACAAGATGTCAGCGACGTAAACCACCAGAGCCAGTTTGGCCAGTTCCGAAGGCTGGAACACAACAGGCCCAAATCCCAACCAGCGACGGGCACCGTTGGCGCTGATCCCGAGGCTGGGAACGGCGGTGAGTGCCAGCAACAGCAACGCCAGACCCAAACCGTAAGGTGCGAGCCTTTTCCAGTGGTGGTAGTCGATGCGTAGCAGTATCAACAACGCAACCGTTCCGACTCCGAGCCACATGGCTTGGCCTCTAAACAACGACCATGCCGAGTCGGTACCTGAAAGGCTCGGAGCGGCAGTAGCTGATAGTGCCATCACCAAACCCAGAAGCATCAACGAAACCACCGAGATCAACAACGCCACAAACAAACCGGTACGGCGGCCGATCGGGGTTGCGCTTCGACCACGACCGGTGCCAGCTGCACGGCGCGTATTGCTGCTAGCAAGCGAACCGGGATGCGTTGTGACGGTCATGCGAAAATTCTCAAGCTTTGAGCGTGTTCGACAACGGCGCGACTGAAATCCTCGCCACGTTCGCTATAGCTGCGATAAGCATCAAAAGAGGCACATGCGGGCGACAGCAGTACAACATCGCCTGGTGCCGCTGCAGCCGCCGCCAAAGCCACCGCTGTGTCCATGTTGTCGGCTTGCTGCACAACGCAGAGATCACCTAACACTGCGGTCAGTTCATCGGCCGCCTCCCCTAGAGCTACCACGCTTTTTACTGCACCGACCGCAGCGCGTAGCTTCGTCAAGTCGAGACCCTTGTTGCGGCCGCCAACGATAAGCACGACCTGTTTGAAAGAGTTCAACGCCGCAGCCGTGGCATGCGGGGTGGTGGCTTTTGAGTCATTGATATAAAGCACCTCATTAACCACAGCCACCTGCTGTAACCGGTGAGCGCCCGGTCGGTAGTTACGCAAAGCTTGACGCACGCCGTCAATGTCGCCGCCTGCGGCTATGACACAAGCAGCCGTCGCAAGCGCGTTGGCGAGATCATGCGGAAGAGCGCGAGGCAGTTCGTCTGTGGCGATTATCTCCCCGAGTGGGCTGATCAACCGGTTGTGTTCTAGGAACCAGTCGGCGGTGCCGTCGACAGAGAAAGTCCAAGCGGCACGGTCATCGCGCAGATGGCGCATCACTGTGGGGTCATCAAGATTGGCGACAGCCGTCGCTGTTGACGGAAGCCGCCGCCACAGGCGCGCCTTCGCGGATTCGTATTGCGCCAAGTCGCTATGCACATCAAGATGATCTGGCCCGAAGTTGAGCCAGCAGGCTGTCTGAGGTGCAAAGTTTTGGCAGTGGCTGAGACGAAACGATGAGGCCTCCACCACAAACACTGACGTATCGCTGCACTCAATAGCGCTCACCAGCGGAAGGTCATTGTTGCCAGCGGTCTTCGCAGCAACACCAGAGGCCGTCAGCGCAGCCGCCACCATTTCGGTGACTGTGGTCTTACCGCTGGTTCCAGTGACCGCAGCTACAGGGCGCGAGTCCCAGGCAGCAGCCAAATCGAACTCGCTTAGGGTCGCCACTTCATGGGCTGCTGCCGCTGTCAGCACTGGATGGTGTTGTGGCAGACCCGGCGTAGGCAGAACCGCGTCCGCGCAACGCACCAGCGTGTCGAGTCGCCCCGCGTCAGGCGAAACTTCGAGTTCCAAGCCCAGACTTGCCGCTGTAGTTGCCACCGAAGTCTTCGACACCGATGCCGCATCGGGATGGTCATCGAACACGATTACTTCGTGGCCTCTTTTGAGGAGGCTCCGAACCGCTGCCTGATTGGTAGCACCGAAGCCAGCGACAAGCAGCGTCTGGGGTATCTCGAAGCTCACGGTGTGAGCCTTGAGATCGAGTCGACGATGCCGTTGTTAACTGCGTCGCCGTAAAACACTCCGAGGCCTACAGCCGTGCAGAGACCCGACAGGATCCAGAGCCGCACGATCACTGTGGTTTCCGGCCAGCCGCGCAACTCGAAGTGATGATGCAGCGGAGCCATGCGGAAAATGCGCCGACTAAAGCCTTTATATGAGATCACTTGCAGAATCACAGACAGCGTCTCAACCACAAAAAGTCCGCCGATTATTACCAGCAGCAGCTGCGTGTTGGTTGCTAAAGCCAGAGCTGCAAGCCCGCTACCTAAAGCCAGCGAGCCTGTGTCTCCCATGAAGATGCGTGCCGGGGCGGCGTTCCACCACAGGAAACCGACTATTGCTCCCACCATGGCTGCGCTAACCACGGCAAGGTCAAGAGCGTGCGCAACCTGATAGTCGTCGTAATGATCGAACTGCCAGAAGCCGATGATCATGAAAGCGCCGTAACCGAGGCCACAAGCCCCTGCAGCTAGGCCGTCTAGCCCGTCGGTCAAGTTGACGGCGTTGGTGGTGGCGATAATCAACAAAACTGCCCAAACCGACCAGCCAAACTGGCCGATTTCGATGCCTGGACTGTCAAAACGAGTGAACGAGATAGTGGTATGTACTGAAGTGAGTTCGGTCATGGCCCAAGAGAAGGCCACTCCGACGATCAGAAGTCCGATGATTTTGGTGCTCTTGTTGAGCCCCAGATTGCGGGCGGCAACGACCTTGATCCAATCGTCAAGAAAGCCGACAAGACCAGCAGCAACGATGGTGAGCAAAACGATGATCCCGGTGCGGGTGTTAATGCCACCGAAAATGTCGCTGCCCACATAGCCGACAGTGGCTGCAGCCACCACGGCGATACCGCCCATAGTGGGTGTTCCCGACTTGAAGCGATGCCCTTGCGGGCCATCATCACGTATTGGTTGACCTATCCCATAACGAACCAGCACACGGATCAGAAACCAGCAACCGATCAGTGATGTGAACATGGCGATACTGCCTGCGATCAGCAGACGGATCATCGCTCAAGCTCCGATCTTCGAGTTTCACCAGACGCGGTTAGGTGAGCTAGTTCCTGTGTCACCACTTCACGGTCATCGAAGGCCAGAGTTCGGTCGCCGATCACCTGATAACGCTCATGGCCTTTGCCAGCAACCAGCACAGTGTCGCCTCGGCTAGCAGCTTTCAGACTGTGACGCAGCGCACAACGACGGTCGGGCTCGCTCAGTTCGGGTTCACGTTTCATTCCGTCAGCGATCATTTGCATGATCTTGTGAGGATCCTCGTTGCGGGGATTGTCACTAGTGACTATTACCAGATCCGCCAGTTGCTCGGCTACAGCACCCATTTCGCTGCGTTTGCCATGGTCGCGCTCACCACCCGCACCGAACACCACTATCAGACGGCCTTCGGTGAAGCTGCGGGCGGCCTGCAACGATGTCGCAAGGGCATCAGGGGTGTGTGCATAGTCAACAATCACCTGAAAATCTTGACCGTCTTGGGTTTCAACTATCTCAAAGCGACCAGGAACAGGTCTTACAGCAGCTAAACCAGCGGCTACCTCTGCGATGCTGAGACCCAGCTGCAGCGCCATCTCAGCTGCCAGCAACGCATTAGCTTGATTGAATGAACCGGCTAGAGGCAATTTCACGGTCTGATCACGCCAACGAAAAATGCTGTATTGAGCTGCGGATTCGATCACCTCAACGGTGTTGAGATCAATGATCGTCAGTGGCATGAGCTTTCGCGAGGAAATGATCTCAGCCAAGCGCCGTCCCCAGGCACCAGTGACATCCACCACAGCGCTCTCGGCTAGGCCGTCGCTGAAGAGCCGCTCCTTAGCTAAAAAATATCGCTCCATAGAGCCGTGGAAGTCGAGATGGTCGCGACCCAAGTTGGTGAAAGCCGCAACCTTGAACCGGCAGCCATCCAAACGATGCTGCGCCAAGCCGTGAGACGACACTTCAACAACCGCCGCCGCTGCGCCAGCGGTAACCCCTTGCGCCAGAGTGCGCTGCAGGTCAGTGGCTTCGGGAGTGGTCAAAGCGCCGGTGAGGGTGCCCATCTCGACAGTTTTGCGACCTGCTGCTCGAAAAAGTTCCGCCGTGAGCCTCACTGTGGTGGTCTTGCCGTTAGTGCCGGTGACCCCAACTAGGTCAAGATGCCGCGACGGCGATCCGTGAACTAGCGCAGCTGCGGGCCCCAGCGCTTTGCGAACCGACGGTACTAACAGTGCTGGCACGCCTGCGTCGGCGGCATGTTGACGATGCTGAACCAGCAGTGCAACAGCACCGGCTGCGACCGCCTCTGATGCAAAGCTGTGACCGTCGGCGCTGCTGCCAGGAATGCAGGCGAACATGGTGCCGGGGGTGACACGGCGACTGTCGTGACTGATATCTGCAACCGACACCGATGCAGCGGCTTCTGCGGCTTCTGCGTCAGCCCCGAGCGGGTGCAACAGCTCAGCAGACAGTGAGCGGGCGAGTTCGACAAGAGTTGTCATGTGTCCGGCGACCCCGCCATCTGAGCTTCTAGCTGTGGCGACTGCGACGGCTCAGGTTCTGGGGCCGGTTCGGCACGGTGACGCTCACCGGGCGCAGTATCGGACATCGCCGGAATTCGTAGCTGACGCAAGGCGTAATCGGCGATCCTGCGAACGATCGGGGCGGCCAGACTGCCGCCGGAGATGGTTTCGCCTTCGGGATCGTCAATGATCACTAACACCACCAACGCAGGGCCCGCCTCGTTGCTGAACACTCCCGCGAAGCTCGCCGTGTGATGGCGGTCGATTAGCTCGTTGCGTTCATTCACGCATTCATAGCCCAAATCGCACGGCTGCCAGGCTGTGCCGGTTTTGCCAGCTACCGAGTATCGGTCCATCGCAGTCCGGCGACCGGTGCCGGTCTCCACCACCGAAGTGAGCATTCGCATCAAGGTTTCAGCCACGTCAGTGCTGATGACCCGCTCTGCGCTGGCAGCATCAACATCTTCGTGATCTTGGAGGTCTTCGGCAATGAGCTTCAGAGGTAGACGCACGCCGCCGTTGGCGATCGTGTTGTATGCCTGAAGTATCTGCAACGGGGTCGCTGCCAAACCTTGACCGATAGCCATGTTGGGCAAGCTGAGACCGTTCCATTCATCTAACTCAAGCAGGATGCCTTTGGACTCGCCTTTGAAGTCAAGAGGGGTGCGCTCCCCAAAACCGAACGATTTGATTGTGCTATTCAGCCTTTCTGCGCCCGCTTTCTGAGCCATTCTGATGGTGCCGATGTTTGATGATCGGGCGATTATTTCGGTAGGGCTCCATTTCATGTTCGGATGAGGCGGAGTATCCACGAAGCGGTGCTCCCAGATGATGAGCTCCGCTGGCACATCAATAGCGACATGCTCAGAAACCATCCCGCTTGATAAAGCTGCTGCGGCCGTCACCGGTTTGAAGACCGAGCCCGGCTCGTAGCTCCAAGTGGCTGCCAGGTTCTCTCTTGTGCAGTCGACCATCCCATCGGCACCTCTGTTCACGTTAGCCATGGCTAATATCTCGCCAGTGTCGGGAAGCGACACGAGAGCCACGCCACTTGCAGCTCCAGAGCCTGCCACAGCCTCAACCAGCAGCGACTCGGCCTGATACTGAATGTTGCGATCAAGGGTCACCGTGACATCACGACCCTCGGAAGGAGCAATCACTTCCTCGAAACCGCCCGGGATGGTGGCACCGTTGATGCCAACCTCTTTCACCACCCGGCCCGCGGAACCCGCAAGATGATCGTTTCGGTTTTCTTCTATGCCACTCATGCCGACATGATCAACGTTGACACGACCGACTGCGGCCAAAGCAGAGCAGTCGCCGTTGGGGTGTTCACGACGTGATTCGGTGATGACCTTGATCCCGTCAATGTTGAGTTCGGTGACCATCTCGCCGATTCGAGTATCTATCTGACGTGCCACATAACGGAAAGAACCAGCCCCTTGCAGGTTGTCCAGCAGCGTCGACGGCTCAACCTCCATCACAGTCGAGAGAGCTTCCGCTACTGCATGAGGATCTGTGATCAGGCGAGGATCCGAAACCACCGTCGCCGCGGGTAGCGACAAGGCGATGGTTCGCCCGTTGCGGTCAAAGACCGTGCCACGAGGAGCTGGAACCACAATGTCGCCAAGCGGGTTGGATGCCTCTTCGAGCAGACGCGGATCGGGAGTGGCCTGCACGTCAACTATGCGATAGACGATGCCTCCCACTGCCAGCAGCAGCACTATCAGCACTCCCACCACCCGGCTGCGGGCTACCAGCGGAAGCTGCGGCGCTGACCTGTCCGAGCGTCGAGAGCCACTCGGATGCCGAGCTGACCGTGCTGATCTGTCGGCAGGGTGCCGGTTTGAGGTCATTGAGCCGATGACTCCGACGCTAGGCTTGCGGCCGGATCCTGCAAGATCCCAGACTGTGCCAAACCAAACGGATCATCACCCGGTGGCGACAATCGGCCCGGTGCGATCGGATCTAACACCACTAACTCCGCTGCCGGAACGAGACCAGTCATCTGGGCCTGAACGGTGAGACCCTCCGGTGAGTCGAGATAGGCAACTTCGGCGCGCAGTTGCTGAAGCCGCTCTCTGTTCAGTTCGTTCTGCTGGATCAATTCATCAAGCGAAGCTTGATTCTCCACCAGAACCGCATGCAGAGCGGCCAGAGCCAAACAAACCGCGAAAAAGCCGAACAGCACCAGCGTGGTGGCACCACCCAGCGAACGTCGCAGCGCCCCAGTTTTGGACACTTCCGGTCTTTGCGGCTGGGTGGCAACCTTAAGATTCGGTGAGCGACGTTGGGGGCTTGCAGCGGGTGCAGCAGCTGTGCGCAACGATCGGTGTCGCTGAGGCTGACCTGCCATGGGTCATCCTTGAAGGTTCAGCCGTTCCACAGCCCGTAGCCGTGCTGCGCTGGCCCTATGGTTGGCGGTAGTTTCAGAATCGGTGGGTTTGCGGGCTCGGCGTTGCAGTAGTCGTACCGAGGCTTCAATGCCAGGCATTGGAGGCAGACCCGGCCGCGGTGGCGCACTCTCACCGGCGGCACGCCGAAACACAGACTTCACGAGTCGATCCTCGCCGGAATGATAGGACAGCACCACGCAGCGACCAGCTGCAGCCAAGCAAGAAATGGCCGCTGTCAAGGCAACTTCTAGGATTTCGAGTTCGTTGTTGACTTCGATACGTAAAGCTTGAAAAGTGCGTCGTGCGGGATGTGAGCGACGACGGTCACCGCCTGGGACAGCCTCAGCGATCACCTGAGCTAGCTGGCCGGTAGTAGTGAAAGGACGCTTGGTCACGATTGCTGCTGCGATTCGACGGCTGTGTCGCTCATCAGCGTTGCGGTAAAGAATCGCAGCCAAATGCTGCTCATCTGCATGGTTGACGATGTCGGCGGCGGTGCTCGTGGCGCTCTGGTCCATTCGCATGTCCAGCGGACCGTCCAGACGGTAACTGAAGCCGCGTTCAGGCCTGTCAAGCTGAGCCGAGCTGACCCCGAGATCAAACAGGCAAGCGGTGATCTGGGGTTGACCGAGCCGATCAAGCACTTCTGGGATCGAATCAAAGCGGGCGTGACGCAACACGACCCGGTCACCGAAGTCTGCCAGGCTCTCTGCGGCGGCTTTCAGAGCTTCGTAGTCGCGGTCTATGCCGATAAGTTCCAGTTGCGGAGCGGCTTGTAGCACAGCAACGGCGTGACCACCACCTCCAACGGTGGCATCAAGAAAGGTTCCTGCGGGTGCTGGTGCCAATAGTTCGACTACCTCGCGGCACATCACCGGCGAGTGGTATCGGGGCGCGGGCTGTTGCTCCCCTGCGGTCATGTGCAGCCAGTGGAAGCGTTGCGCTGTGCGGTCGCTGCCACTGCCGGGCGTGTGTTCAGATGCTGTTGGTAGGGTTGAGTCGCGGTCATCTGCAGTTCCCCGACCGGCAGCGCACGTCGGGATTTGTCCCCCGAGCGAGCTAATGGCAAGCGGGCGGCGTACGGGTCTTCCATTCGCCAATCGGGGAACTGCACATGACCGGACTCTGAGTCGGTCTGCTTTGAGTCGGTTCTCTTCGTGTCGGTCTGCTCCTTTTTCAGGCTGAACGGCTGCTTCAGGCACCACCAATACCCCTTCCAAGGGTTATGGCATCGGCCAGGCTCTCTGTGCCTGCCGACTGCACCTCTCTCCAACGATCTGGGTTCCAGACCTCGATTCGTCGGATCATGCCAGTGACAATCACTTTGCGTTCCAACGCGCCAGAGTCGCGCAGATGCGACAGGATTCGCATTCGTCCCTGACTGTCGGGAGTGACGAAATCGGCCTTGGCGGCGAAGCTTCGCAGGGCGTTGAGATCCACCTCGGAAGACCCCACCTGCGAACGAAGCTGCTCGGCGGTGTCGGCAAACTCCTCCACCGGCAGGATCCCCACACAGGAGTCCAGCGGGGTGACGTAAGCACCGGCGGACAACTGTGCGCGGAACGCGGATGGCAAGATCAAACGGCCTTTGCCGTCGATGGTGTGCTCGTAGACACCGACAAAAAGAGAATGCTGGGTAACCACGGCTGACACTCACGCCCCTGCACCAAGATTTTTCGCTGCGGCTGTAGGCCGAAGGTCGGCGAACGGAGCACACACCCCGCAGCTCATGGGCTGCTTCGACGCATCCAAATCGAGTCCTGATTGCTCCACAGCACACCACCATACACCCTTTTGAACCACCCGTCAAACCCAAGCGACAGATTTCTTGGCGCAGCGCCTCCGTTGACGAGACTTCACTTCTCCATCTGTGACACCAACTCGACTGCCACAACCAGAAGCAGAACTGCACTCAATGCTTCACTCAATACTTAATTGAGATACTTATAAGGCTGCATTCGTTGCTACTCGGCCACTAACGTGGCTTGCTGTGGTCGCTGGCAAGCCTGCTGTCATACCCCTGTGAGATGATGTAAATA
>JAPYNU010000008.1 GCA_028283245.1 Candidatus Aldehydirespirator catecholifindens
CGTTGAACCTTCTTCAGAATACGCCGCATCAGTACCAGCAGAGTTAACAGCACAAGCCACGATCAAGCCGTAATGATTGTTGCGCTCTTCCAGTGAAGCCTCTTCGCCGATATTATCGTCCTTGCCGTTGCCAGCAGCGACTACATGCACCGTGCCCTTACCATCAAATCCCAAGTCAAGGCTTCGCTCTAAAGCAGAAGAAACAACCGTAGACCAGCGCTGCAGACGCCCCCTAGCGCGCTTGCCGTAGCTATGGTTAGCCACCGCTACAGTATTAGCACGATGCAAAAACGCTTGCTGCGAATTGTGTAGGCTTTGACTGTGAAGATAGTTGACGTTCAACAAACTAGCGCGTGGTGCCACACCACGACCACCAATCGTGTTATCACGCGCACCTATAATCCCTGCAACAGTTGTCCCGTGCCACGGTGCGTGAATGCCGCTTTCACCAGTGCGTCCACCCCAATAAGTGCTCGCAGCACGGTTAGCATTGCCGACTAGGTCTTCATGGCCAGCCTCCCAAGTCCCGTCCACTATCGATACGGTTATGCCAGCACCTTTAGTAGTGTCCCATACGTCATCTATGTTGATGTCCACTAACGGTGCATAGGTTTTTTTACCGAACGAAGTAACGCTGACAGCTTTACTACTGTCAAGGTGCCACAAACACGCTGATAAGGCATCACTGTATGGCGGATCATCCGACGCACATTGTTTGACAGCATTTTGGGTCTGCCACTGGTTCGTTGTTGGAACCGACTCGGGAGTATCAATGACATCAAGAGTGAACAGGTTAGGTGTAACCGACTCCACACCCGGGGCTTGTGACAATGCCTGCACCAACTGCAGTGTCTCCACATCAGAGGATGTGTCAATCTTGAACGCGTTCGGTAAACCCTCAATCGGTGATACACGGCCCGGCGCTATTTGATACTGCGCCAAGATTGAGTCAATCACAGTAGCATCTAGGCCACTATCGAACAGTATCAGCACACCACCCACTGGCAAAAACAACTGACCAGTGTCAGAAACGAACCAATTATCAGCCTGCTGCTGGGCTTTGGTGCTAGTCTCGTTGGATAATCCGTCATGAGGAGCCACGTAGCTGACCGCAGCCGATGCTGCAAAATCCTGCAACGTCGTGGTTGCAGCAGCAGAGTCCGAACCGCTGAAAGCCACCGCAGCATCCTCCCCTACAGGCAACGGCCGCAACGACATCGTGCCATCGCCGTCTTGCCACTCAAACACGCCATCATCGTTGAGCAAATTCGCATCATTGAGCAGGTCGGTGATGCTGAATCCCGAAGGTTCAGAACCCAGTTCATGGCCCTCAATCTCCTCAGGCAACAGATCTGGAGCTAGGCCTTCGGTAACATCGAAATCATCGATCTCAAGCGGCAAGACCACCTCACCGGTATCCAGGTCCTCTTCACCGGCATCTGGTAATGAACCCTCAGAGTTATGCAAGTCAGCCTGCACGACAGCGTCAAGGCCACCACCCGGCGGCTGCAACTGTAAAGGGTCAGGCGCATCACTGGGTGGTACTACCTGTAAAGGCTCAGGCGCATCACCGGGCGGTACTACCTGCAAAGACTCAGGCGCATCACTGGGCGGCTGCGCCCAAGCCGCAGTCGAAGCCTGAACCGTAGCCCCCGCAGCCACAGCCACGACCAGCAACGATGAACAAAACAAACGCCAAAAACCAAAACCAGATTGCATGTCGTGAGAATAGCTGTTTGTCAAGCGAATCAACAACTAGGTGTGGCGACTAAGGGAGATTATTTGTGAGCAAGTTCTAGTGCTCTAGTGGTGGTTGGCAATTGAGTCGGCGGCGAAGCTCTGAGAGCCAGCAGCGAACTCGGCGCGCAGGCTGTTGATGGTCAGCCCGACACTCTCAACGATCTGCACGAAAGATGCCCAATGAACCGACAGGATCTTCACTGGGGCATTAGATTTCATGGCTCGCCAGCCCCGCTCGCCGGGCAGGAGGATCTCGCCAACACCGGGTCGTCGTTTGGCACCTTTCACCGCTTCGGTGAGCTTGTCCGACTTGCGACCCGCCTCCGTGTCAGGCATCCAATGCGACGGGTCAATCACGATCACACAAGCCCCGCCGGTGAGCGCCTCGTCACGGGGTGTCAGCCAATATGACGGGGGCCCAGGAATCTCGGGACTAAGACGAGCACCGGGGTTGATGATTCCGGCCAGCATCTCGGTGAAAAGGTTGAGGGCATAGAGGCGAGGCGAGCCGAACACTGAAGGTGCCTCACAGTCTGAGATCCGACCATAGTCTTCCATCTGCTTGAAATACGGCGCTGGATCATCGGTCAGTTCGCCAGTTTCGGGATCAACCAGAAAAGGTCCCGGCAGCCGCCGATCAGCAAAGTAGGCCTCGCTGAGATCACCGTCGTGAACCTCAATGGCCTGGATATCACAAACGATGGGAGGGTGCTCTTTACCGGGTGCCGCTGCCGCAAACGGCGCGCCCGACAGGACGTTCTCCATGGCACCCCACGGCGACACCAGCGGCAGGCTGTTGTTGGTGGCTATGGCCATCATCTGCTCACGGGCGGCCATGCGGACATAAGTGCCGAAGGCACCAGCGTCGTTGAAGTCTCGAACGAAAGCGATAGCGATGGCGTGTGAGCGGGCTTTGGCAATGGCCGCTTCGGTAGCCATAGTGACCGCCCATTGACCCGAAGAGCGGTGCCCGTCGATCACCAGCCAGCTCGGACCTTCGTCCACTACCTCAGGCACTGCGGTCACGTCAAGAGTGCCGGTGCGGGCCAGCAGCACCGGGATCTCGAACACGCCCATGCCCTGGGTGAGCTTGCCGTTTCGATCACCGTCGGATACGCAGCGAGCCACCACAGCGGCGTGTTCAACTGAGAACCCCAGCTTTACCAGCACTCGGCGGTAGCAATGCTCAAGAAAGTCGGGGTTCTCATGCATCATGGCCATGCCTTCAGGTTCGTTGGTGGTGACTCCCATTTCGGTCGACGATCTCAGGATTGCTCGCAGTTCTACTCTTAGCCCTGAAGGTGTAAGCAGCCCTACAAGTCGTCAAGTGATGCCAGAGCCGAACCGCAGGACATCAACTCAATGATGGTGCCGAAAGGGTCGCGGCAGTAGACCGCCGCCCCTCCGCCGGGCATTTGCATCGGATCGCTTGTTCGCAATCCTCCCAGATCCACCAAGCGGCTCAAGGCAGCATCAACATCATCTACCTCAATGGCTAGATGACGCAGGCCCAGTTCGTGGGCACCCCGCTCAGCAGGGTCTCCGCCAAGCCGGGCAGGGGAGTGATATTGCCAAAGCTCCAGATAACTGCCCGAACCTCGCAGCATCACCCCATCCGCGGATGAGCCCTCCAGACCAACCGCTGAGTCGGCAGCCGGGTCGGGCGCTCGCCAGCGGTCGCGTTCGATCACCTCCATATCAAGCAGGGTGCTATAGAAGGCAATGGCGGCTTCAAGGTCGCGCACTACCAACCCGGTGTGGTGGATCCCTCGAATCCGCATTCAAACAGCGAGGCGCTCGCGCACCTGCACCAAGTTGCCGCTGGGCTCACGCAGGTAACCGGCGCGCGCCGCAATCCGCTTGTCATACGCGGGTGCGGCCACCTCACCGAAGCCCGCTGCTAAGGCATCACGCCAAGCCGTATCCACATCGCCTGCCTGATAAAGCACTGTGGAGATCACCGGTCCGTGACGCTGCATCAAGGCGTGCTCGGCATCGTTACTGGGAGTGGCGAGCACGTTCACGCACTGGCGCCCCTCGTAAGTGTGGTCAGCCAGATAAACCAGCCCGTCGTTGTTGCTGCGGGCATCAAGGATTATGCGCTGGCCTAGCACCTCGGTGTACCAACGCACCTGACTGTCAAGATCGCGACAAAGCTGCATCACTCCTAGGGTTTGCAGGCCGACAAGCCCAACGGGGCGGAACTCCACATCTGGGGTTTTGAACTCGCCTGGATATGACATGATCTCAACCCAGCGGCCCTCTGGATCAATAGCCACGAAACCGTGGTAAGTGTCGCCGAACTCCTCATAGGGCATAGCCACAGTGGCACCGTTGGACTGGAGATGCTCAACCGTGTCGTAGGCGTTAGGCACTATCCAGCAGATGTGGTTGATGCCCGAACCGTGATCAGCGAACCAGCGCCGTTCGTAGTCGAACTGGTAAGGTGGCGCTTCAAGTTGCATCTGAAAGGCTGCGCCACAAGCCAAGAAGGTGTAGTCAACGCCTCCCTCGCCGGTGTGGTGCATGTCGGAGGTGCCCTCCCAGTAATAAGCAGGAATGGCGTGATACCAGCGCAGCCAGTTCCACATGGCCTCTCGTGGCTGCGTCTCATAAATGCAAAGATGATGAAGTTGATAGGTCGGCTCAGACATTTGGCTCCTCTAACGTCTGCTGGCTCCTCTAACGTCTGCAACTATGACAACCTTAGGGTTCATAATCCATCAATAGCGACACAGGATTGATCTCGCGGGGGATCGGTCTCCTACAGGAGTGAGTGGCTATGGCACCCAATTCAGATGTAAACCCGAGCGTCGCTGAGCCAGCGCTGCCACAAGACGAGTTCGCTTGGCACAGGCTGATCGGGCTTGAAGAGTTGGCTGAGGGTCGGGTAATGACAGTGACTGTCGGCCATGAGAGCTTGTGCGTGACACGCACCGCCGAGGGTGGTTACGGCTGTGTCGGCAATGCTTGCCCTCATCAGGGCGGCCCGCTCGGCGAGGGATCCATTGAGGGCGGGTGGCTGCGTTGCCCGTGGCACGGTTATGACTACTCGCCCAAGAACGGCAAACCGCCGCCGCCTTTCGGCGATGCTCCCGCCGCCTACCGCACCGAGGTGCGTACCGATGGCGTGTATGCGGCTTTGTCGGTGCAGCAGTCCCGAGAGCGCACCGTGTCCGACGTGCTGGTCGAAACAATGACCGCTTGGGGTGTGACACATGTCTTCGGTATGGTGGGTCATTCCAACCTGGGCTTCGCGGATGCGTTGCGAGCCGCCGAGGGGCGTGGCGAGTTGCATTTCGTCGGTGTGCGCCACGAAGGTGCGGCAGCGTTCGCAGCGTGTGCTTACGGCAAGCTCACCGGCTCGCTAGCGGCCTGCTTCGCTATTGCTGGCCCCGGCTCCACCAACCTGTTGACCGGGCTTTATGATGCCAAGACGGACCGGGCACCAGTGCTGGCCGTGTCGGGCCAGGTGCCCTCTGCGGTGCGAGGTCGAGGCGCTTTCCAGGACACCGACCTGTCCGCCGCTTTTGCCGACGTAGCGCGCTATTCGGCCACAGTGCAGGCAGGCTCAAAATATGCCGAGTTGATGACTCTGGCCTGCAAGACGGCTGTTGTTGAGCGTGACGTGGCTCATTTGGTGTTGCCTGATGAGGTGCAGGTGCTGCCCGCTCCGGCGAGCGCTGCTGGCGCGCCTGGGTCACCTAAGGGACGAACAGGCTCGCGTGCGGTTGAGCCGCCTGCTGATGCCCTTGCCGCTGCTGTGGATGCTTTGTCAGGAGCGGCTCGACCGCTGATCATTGTGGGTCACGGTGCCCGCTCAGCGATGACCGACATCGTGAAGCTCGCCGAGCAGATCGGCGCTCCTGTAGCCACCACGTTCAAAGGCAAAGGCCTCATCGGTGATGGTCACGGGTTGGCTTGTGGTGTACTGGGGCGTTCAGGAACCCCTATTGCTAGCTGGTTCATGAACGAGGCCGATTTGTTGTTGACATTTGGGGTGTCTTTCGCCAATCACACCGGGATAGCCGACTATAAACCCATCGTGCAGGTCGACTTTGACCCGATGGCGTTGGGACGTTTCCATCCGGTTCAGGTGCCTGTGTTGGCCGATGTCGGCGTGGCGGCACGCGCTTTGTCCCAGGCAATGCCGACGGATCGGCGATGCCAGGATCTGAGGCCGGAGGTGGCGGAGCGCTGGGCTATCTGGCGTGAAGAGAAAGCCCGCCGGCGCTGCGACGACCGCGGTAAGGGCCTGAACGCTGCGTCGGTGTTTGACGCTTTGAGCCGTCTAGTGCCTGCTGACGCGCTCATGGCTGTGGATGTCGGCAATCATGCCTACTCGTTCGGACGTTATTTCGAGACTCGGGGTCAGGCAGTGCTCATGTCGGGTTATCTCGGGTCTATCGGCTTCGCGTTGCCCGCAGCTATGGGATGCTGGGCCGCCACGCAAAGCCGCCCCGAGCACGCCGGACGGGCGGTGGTGTCGGTCTCAGGCGACGGTGGTTTCGGCCAATACGCCATGGAGTTGACCACCGCCGCCAAATACGGCATGGACATCACTCATGTGCTTTTGAACAACAACGAGCTAGGCAAGATTTCCAAAGAGCAGCGGGCTGCCGAGTTCGATGTTTGGCAAACCTCGCTGCACAACCCTAACTTTGCTGCCTTCGCCGAGATATGCGGCGCTCGCGGCTTTCGGGTCGCTTCGGCTGATCAACTTGATGATGCAATCACCGAAGCTTTAGATCATCAAGGCCCTGCCCTAGTAGAGATCCTAACCGACCCCCTACTCGTATAGCCCCTCTACTCGCATAATCGCTACCAGTACTCGGCGTAGCACCCTCCCCGTCATCGCTATCGCAGCGGCACTCTTGGGATGCAATAGGCCTCAGCCACTGAATACAAGTAGCAGCTAACCCGAGCGGGTAGCGGTTAGCCGTGTGCCATAATCGCACGACGCTAGAGTGCGGTGTCATGGAGTTGAGCAGCAGGATCGCGGAAGCGCGTCAGCTCGCCGGTTTGACACAAGAGCAGGTATCTGCTGCTACCGGTCTTGGCCGGACGGTGATCGCCAAAATTGAGGCGGGCTCAAGGCGGCTTGCTGCGAATGAACTCGTGGTGTTCGCCGAGGTGCTGGATCGGCCGGTGGACTGGTTCTTCAGCAGTTCTCCTGCAGCTGTGGTGAGTCGAAGGTCTGATTCTGCCGTCGGTGGCAGGTCAAGGGTTCTCGACTCTCGGGTTGAGCGGATTGCCCGGGACATTGATTTTCTTTCTGCCGAGGGTGAACTTCCACAGGTCACCAGAGTTGCATTGGATGCGCCTTTGAGCGTTGAGGCTGCCGAGGCAGCCGCCACCGAGTTGAGAGACACGCTTGGTGTGCCCGAGGGACCTTTACTGGGTCTACAAGAGTGCGCCGAGCGAACTGGACTTTTTTCCTTCTCACTTGATCTTGGACAGTCGGGCGGCGATGCCGCTTATGTTGCGGTGGAGGATGTCGGTGTGGCTGTCGTCAATGGCGCTCTCGAACCTGGCCGACGCCGCTTCAACTTGGCACATGAGTTTGGTCATCATGTATTTCAAGATGCTTATGCGCCAGAACTAGGGCTCTCTCCGCAAGAAGAAAACGAGAAACTGATCAACGCCTTCGCAATCCATTTGCTCCTACCACGGCGCGCTATCAAAGCGATTTGGTCAGAGTTTGAGAGCGATACACGTCGTGTGGCTGTGGCAGCGGCAGTGCGCCACAGGCTGAGTTGGACAGCAGTCTGCGCCCAGATGTGCAACACAGGAATTATTGATGCCGGAACTCGTGAGGAACTCGTGAATCAGCCGCCTACTGGGGCGGACTTCATTGAGTTGGGGGAGCATTGGGTCGCTGAACTTGAACCGCCGTGTGTCCCGCCGCTCTACGGCAGGCGAGTTCTCGCTGCATACCGACGCGGCAAACTCACAGAGGCGCGTGCCGCGGAACTTCTTTGGGGTACCGTCAACCCTGGAGAGTTTCCCGTACAAGACGAGATACCGCTTGATGCATGGAGACGCGAGTTCGAGTTGCTCGCGTGAGCCCACTGCTGATCTTCGACACGACATGTCTGAGCAATTTTGCCCGAGCTGGAAGATTCGCAACGCTTGAAGCGATCGTGGGTTCTCGCCGGTGCATTGCGCCAGCGGAGGTTATGCATGAACTGCAGGCAGGGTCTGAAATGATCGCAGATCTTGTTGAGGTGCTAACAGCGGACTGGCTGGAGTCCCTCAACCTCATTGAGGACCACGAGCTGGCGATATTTGCTCGGTATAAGACACAACTGGGTGGCGGTATATCGGAGAACCTTGGCGAGGCAGCTGTGTTGGCGTTGGCGAAGGTTCATGGGGGTGTTGCGATCATTGATGAGAGAGCGGCGAGTCGAATAGCACAACGTGATGGTATCATTGCTCATGGGTCACCGTGGCTGATAGTTCAAGGAATCCGAATAGGTGAACTTGATCGTTCTGATGCAGAGCAACTTGTGGATGAACTAAGAGACACAGGCATGCGACTACCTACCAGCGGCAACGAGTTGTTCACATGGGCCCAGGAGCAGGGACTACTACCTCCGTAACTGAAGAGCCACGAGCCAAACGGCGACACGGGTAAATCAAGGATGAACAGATACTGGCTGCAATTGTGGTTCCCGAAGCGGACAAGGCAGCACGTTGAAACGTTCAATCCCAGTCGGTAGCCTCCACGGCAGCTCACAATGAGCACGCCGTGTTCGCGCTTTTAGAGGTTAATCTTGCCATTCGAGAGCCCTGACTACCTGTTAGCAGATCTGATGAAAAGTGTCCAGGATGGAAAGATCCAACTTCCTGACTTCCAGCGAGAGTGGAAATGGGACGATGCTCGCATAGCGGGACTGCTTGCCTCGGTATCCTTGGGTCATCCTGTCGGAGTGCTGATGATGCTCGAGGTTGGCGGAACCGAGGTCAATTTTGCGGCTAAGCCCTTGTCTGGAGCCGAGAAGATTGCTGCCAATGAACCCGACCGACTGCTTCTTGACGGCCAGCAGCGCATGACCTCCTTTTTCCAATCGCTCGCATCGGATCAGCCGGTAGACACGAGCGACGGACGCAGAAAGCGTCTTAAGCGTTGGTACTACATTGACATGCAAAAGGCGCTTGATGATTCCAGTGACCGTGAAGAAGCGATTGTGTCTGTCCCTGAGGATCGCATCATTCGCGGGAATTTTGGTCGAACAGTTGAACTTGATCTCTCGACTCTTGATGCCGAGTGCAGGGCCGAGATGTTCCCTCTGGCAGGTGTCTTCGACTCGGCTCGCACGAACAAGTGGATGGCTTGCTTTGTCAAGCTCGAGGAGGGAGCCACCCCTGAAAGGTTCGATAGGTGGAATCAATTCCAGCAGAAAGTGCTCGCTGGCTCGGCATAGTCATCCTTGCTCACGGCCTTGCCGTCAAGTTGTTGTCACTGTCAGCATGAGCTTCAGGTAGTTCGGTAATACATCTGGAGTGGTGTTTTGTTATCACTCTCGGATGGTTCCAAGCATTCGATGATCATCACCAGCGCAACTGCTGTGATCTATTGGAGGTTCTTTTCACCAGAGCGTTGATGGGGGTTGGGTGTCTGGCTTTGCTGTTCCTTGTTCAACAAGCGTGCGGCTGTTTGGCGTAGCCGGTTGTGGAGTCGTTGTCTGGTGATTTTGTCGAACTCGCCGTGCAAAGCGATCATGCCCTGGGCGTGTCATAGACATTTAGGTAACGCTTAGCGTGTTGTTGAGCATGCTGGGATAAACCTTCTACCGGTTTCGCATGAAACAGATAGCTACGGGGGGGG
>JAPYNU010000080.1 GCA_028283245.1 Candidatus Aldehydirespirator catecholifindens
GATTTGAGTGTATATCACAACAATTCAAAAAACAATAATTAACATGAAATGATCTAGTTTGATCTTTAGAGTTTGTGTGATGGGAGGTTGTGTTAGCACGGTTTCACGCGTTTGGAGTCAGGTGCGGATAGCGGATCTAGTCGCAGGCTGGTGCTTGCAGAGAATCAAGATCACACGCTGCAGGCACTGCTTCAGCGCCAACGAACAGCCCCGCAGCAGGACTTTCGCCACTGAGAGCTGTTGGTGGTTACCAGCGGTAGTGAGCGAAGGCTTTGTTGGACTCGGCCATCTTCTGCAGGTCTTCTCGGCGCTTCACCGATGCCCCTAGGCCGTTGCCAGCGTCCAACAACTCGTTGGCCAGACGTTCGGCCATAGTGCGCTCGCGGCGACCTCTGGCGTAGTCGACGATCCAGCGAATCGCCAGAGTGGTAGCCCGGCGAGGCTTCACCTCTACAGGCACTTGATAGGTGGCACCACCGACACGGCGACTGCGCACCTCAAGTTGCGGGCGCACATTCTCAACGGCTCGTTTGAGAGTAGACACCGGCTCGGCACCGGTCTTGGTTTCGACAATATCCATCGCGTCATAGACGATGCGTTCAGCGCGGGTGCGCTTGCCACGCTGGAGCACTTTGTTGATCACTTGAGTGACCAGCAAAGAACGGTAGATCGGATCAGGTTTAAGCTCGCGGCGCGTCGCCGGGCCTTTACGCGGCATCTCAGGATTCCTTCTTGACTCCGTAACGGCTGCGAGCCTTGCGACGCTCACGCACCCCGGCCGTGTCAAGAGTGCCGCGGATTACCTTGTAACGAACACCAGGAAGATCACGGACCCGCCCGCCGCGCACCAACACAATTGAGTGCTCCTGCAAGTTGTGGCCCTCGCCGGGAATGTAGGCAGTGATCTCCACACCGGTGGTAAGCCGCACTCGAGCGACTTTGCGCAAAGCCGAATTGGGCTTCTTCGGAGTGGCCGTATATACCCGTGTGCAAACCCCTCGCCGTTGCGGCGCGCCATGCAAGGCAGGTGTCGACTCCTTACGGCGTTTCGACTGTCGGCCCTTGCGGACCAGTTGTTGGATCGTGGGCATTGCTGATTGCCTTATTTCTTGTCCTGCACGCAGCTTGTCAGCTTTGACATGATGTTTCAGCCTCCGGCCGCGGTTCTAATGGTTGTTGTTGAGTGTTACAGCCGATGGACTCTACCGCACAAGCAAGCCTATCCGGCTTCAGGAACCGAATCGGCGGGTTCAGCGAGTGTCGCATAGTCGAAAGCTTCAACATCAGCCATTTCGTAACGGCGAGCAAGCTGATCGGCAAGCGAATCCTCAGAACTGTAATAGTCCATCGGAGTGTGGTCAGGGGCATGGGTTCGCATGGTCTCGCGGTAGCGGCTCATGCCTGTGCCAGCGGGGATGAGCTTACCGATAATGATGTTCTCTTTGAGTCCTACTAGTTCGTCGCGTTTGGATTCAATGGCAGCCTCAGTAAGCACCCGAGTGGTCTCCTGGAAAGAAGCAGCCGACAGCCACGACTCGGTCGCTAGCGAAGCTTTGGTAATACCCATCACTTCACGGCGTCCCGAAGCCGGGCGACCACCCTCACGCACAATCTCACGGTTGGCTTGCTCAAAGATCGCCTTGTCGACACGCTCATCGGGCAAAAAGCGGGTATCGCCGACTTCACCGACAGCAACCCGCTTGGTCATCTGCCGCACTATGAGCTCAATGTGCTTGTCGTGAATTGACACGCCCTGATCGCGGTAAACCTTCTGCACTTCGGCCACCAAATACCTCTGGGTTGCATCAATACCCCGAATCTCTAGCAGTTCTTTAGGATCACGCGGGCCTTCCACCAGAGCATCGCCGGGCTCGACTTCGTCGCCGTCGCGCACTTCGAGACGGTATTCGCTGCCAATTTTGCAATCATGTTCGGTGCCGTCGTTCTCAACAATCACCACAGTTCGGTCAGAGTCTCCGTAGTCACGGATCCGCACAACGCCAGCCTGTCGTGCCAGGATTGCCTTGCCTTTGGGTGTGCGTGCCTCAAACAGCTCAACCACTCTGGGCAGACCACCTGCAATATCTTGAGCACCGGCAACTCCGCCAGTATGGAAAGTACGCATGGTGAGCTGCGTGCCGGGCTCGCCGATGGACTGTGCAGCGATCACTCCAACCGCTTCGCCTTGCTCGATCAGCTTGCCGGTGGCCAGCGACATTCCGTAGGAGGCCGCCGAGATGCCCGAAGGAGAATCATCGCTCAACGGCGAAAGCACCCGCACCCGGCTCACGTCAGGGTCGTCGCGCAGCGATTCAAGTTCGCTGTCGCCAACCATGGTGCCAGCTAGCACCACCGAACCGTCACTGAGCTTGACATCTTCAGCCAGCACACGACCGAAGAGCCTCGTATCAAGATAAGTGCGCTTGTGGGGTGTGTCAGGCGCAATGTCATCAAGCCAGATGCCTTTGACATGACCGCCCGAAGCGAACGGGTCTTCGTCGTTGATAATCACTTCTTGGGCCACGTCCACCAGCCGCCTAGTTAGGTAACCAGAGTCCGCAGTACGAAGTGCGGTGTCGACAAGACCTTTGCGGGCACCCGGGGTGGCGATGAAGTACTCAAGCACTCGCAAGCCTTCACGGAAGTTGCTCTTAATCGGGCGCGGGATCATGTCACCACGAGGGTTGGCCACAAGACCACGCATGCCTGCAATCTGGCGGATCTGCATCATGTTGCCGCGCGCACCAGATCCGACCATCATGTTGACTGGGTTGAAAGCGTCGGATTCAAGTTCGTCTTTCATCCGGCCAGTGACTTCTTCTGTGGCTTCGGACCAGACCTCCACTTCGAGCTGGCGACGCTCGCCGTCAGTAATGATGCCGCGACGGAACTGTCGCTCAATCTTGTCGGCCTGTTTTTCGTAACGGTCAAGGATCTCGGTTTTTTGTCGAGGTGTTCGCACGTCGTCAATTGAGATGGTCAAACCCGACCGTGATGCGAACTCAAAGCACATATCTTTGAGTTCGTCAAGGCTGTAAGCCACTTCAGTCACCTTGAAGCCGCGGGCTAGACGATCAACGATCTCTCCCATATGGCGCTGCCCGACCGCGTAGTTGATGTAACCAAAACCTTTGGGCATAACGCTGTTAAAGAACACTCGCCCAGCCGTGGTCGGCTGATATTGGGCTGCGTTGCCATTAGCTGGCGCTTCCAGCAGATCAGACGAGCCACGGAACTCAATCGGTTCGTGCAGCGAAATGTCACCGTTCTCGTATGCGAAGCGGACCTCGTCAACGCTGCGGTATGCCCGACCTGAACTCGGGGTGCCTTCGATCATCTCGGTGAGGTAGTGCGAACCGATGATCATGTCCTGAGTGGGAGTTACTAGCGGCCGTCCATGAGCGGGGCTCAAAACATTGTTCGCCGAAAGCATCAACAATCGAGCCTCGGCCTGAGACTCCGCCGACAACGGCAGATGCACAGCCATCTGATCACCGTCGAAGTCGGCATTGAAAGCTGCGCACACCAGCGGATGGATCTGGATGGCCTTACCTTCAACCAGCACTGGCTCAAAAGCCTGAATTCCCAGACGATGCAACGTGGGAGCACGATTCAAAAGCACTGGATGTTCAGCGATCACGTCTTCAAGGACATCCCAGACTTGAGGCTTGCGACGTTCCACCATGCGCTTAGCGGATTTGATATTGGGAGCAAGCTCCACATCCACCAGTTTCTTCATCACGAAAGGCTTGAACAGTTCCAGTGCCATGATCTTCGGCAGCCCGCACTGATGGAAACGCAGGGTCGGGCCAGCCACGATCACCGAGCGACCCGAATAATCAACACGCTTGCCCAGAAGGTTCTGACGGAAGCGGCCCTGCTTGCCTTTGAGCATGTCAGACAAAGACTTGAGGGCACGGTTGCCGGGACCGGTTACGGGACGGCCTCGCCTGCCGTTGTCGAAGAGCGCGTCCACAGCCTCTTGCAGCATCCGCTTCTCGTTGTTGACGATGATGTCAGGAGCTGCCAGATCCAGCAGTCGCTTGAGACGGTTGTTGCGGTTGATAACACGCCGGTAAAGGTCGTTGAGATCCGAGGTGGCGAAACGTCCACCGTCAAGTTGCACCATGGGACGCAACTCTGGCGGTATCACCGGCACCACATCAAGAATCATGGCCCTCGGGTCATTGATACGCCGTCCGTAGTTATCACGACGGTTGAAGGCAGCCAGGATACGCAACCGCTTGATGGCCTTCTGCTTGCGTTGCGCCGAAAGGGGCTTCTGCCCGTCGGGCGGGTTGATCTGCTCACGCAGTTCCTTCTCTTCGGCATCAAAGTCAAGCGCTGCGATCAACCGGGCGATGGCATCGGCACCTTGCCCACCCTCAAAATAGTCCTCCCAACGGTCGGTCAGCTCTCGCCAGAGGTCTTCGTCTTCGATAATTTGACGGCTGAACAGCCCAGAAAACACTTCCCAGGCACGCTCAATTCCTTGACGCTCGAAATCAAACTGTTCGTTGGCATCCTCAATGTCTTTTTCGGCTTGACGCTGCAAAGACCGCAGCTCTGTCGCCTTAGCGTCTTGTTCTTCGGCTTGCGTCAGTTCGTTTTCAAGTTGCTCTTGACGTCTGGTGATCTCTAGAACTCTGTCCGCTTCATTTGCTTCAAGCTCTTTGCGGATCTCGGCCTCAAGCTCCGGCAAGTCCTCATGACGCCGCTCCTCGTCAACGTGGATGACGATGTTGGCACCGAAGTAAATCACCTTCTCAAGCTGCTTGGCTTTGAGTTCCTCGCGGGGCTTGGTGCCCATCAGCAGATAGGCCAGCCAGGATCTGGTGCCTCGCAGATACCAGATGTGAACCGACGGAGCGGCCAGCTCAATATGGCCCATGCGCTCGCGGCGCACTTTTGAGCGGGTCACTTCAACATTGCAACGCTCGCAGATGATCCCTTTGAAGCGCACCCGCTTGTACTTTCCGCACGAGCATTCCCAGTCGCGGGTGGGGCCAAAGATTTTCTCACAGAACAAGCCGTCTTTTTCGGGCTTGAGCGTGCGGTAATTGATCGTCTCAGGCTTCTTGACCTCTCCGTTTGACCAGGTGCGGATCGAGTCGGCGCTAGCAAGGCCGATCTTGAGATCACTGAAATCGTTGACGTCGAGCATGGGGTCTCCAGTAGTGGGGCGGGTCGCTTCTCAGAAGTCGCTTCTCAGAAATAGTGATTGGGGATAGTTACTGTGGCTAATGGACAGAATTTTTTGGGTTCACGTGCAGGGCAGATAAACAGGACAGATAAATCAGCCGCGAGCTGCGGCACGCGCCAAATCGTCTTCGTCGCTGCCGCGTTCGGGGCGCTGCAAGTCAATGCCTAGAGACTCAAGCGAGCGCAAAGAGTCCTCGTCGAGTTCGCGCATCTCTATCTGCTCACCAGCCGCTGATAGCACTTCAACGTTGATACACAAAGACTGCATTTCCTTGATGAGCACTTTGAAGCTCTCAGGAATGCCTGGATCGGGAACGTTCTCACCTTTAACGATGGCTTCGTAAGCTTTGGCACGGCCGAGCACATCATCGGATTTGACAGTCAGCAACTCTTGCAGACAGAAGGCAGCGCCGTAGGCCTCCAACGCCCACACTTCCATCTCACCGAAGCGCTGGCCGCCGAACTGGGCCTTGCCACCGAGAGGTTGCTGAGTAATCATCGAATATGGCCCAGTAGAGCGGGCATGCACTTTGTCGTCAACAAGGTGTGCGAGCTTCAGCATGTAGACATAGCCGGTAGTTATCGGATTGTCGTAAGGCTCTCCAGTGCGTCCGTTGTACAGCGTTTGCTTGCCATCGCGGTTGATCAACCTGCGCCCCTCGGAGGTTTCTGGGTTGAGGTTGCTCAAAATGTCGACAATGGTCGGTTTGTCCTGAGCCAGCTCGCGCTCATCCCAAGTAGCGCCGTCAAACACCGGTGTAGACACATGCACTGCGGGCACCGTGATCGGACGAGTTTTGCATGCGCTCTGGTGTGATACATCAGCACCGACGCCGTCGCCGTTGATCTGCCAGCCGTAACGGGCGCAGTAACCCAAATGGGCTTCCAACACCTGACCGACGTTCATGCGCGACGGCACACCCAGAGGGTTGAGGATTATGTCAACCGGCGTGCCGTCAGCTGTGAACGGCATGTCCTCAACAGGCAAAATCCTTGAGATCACGCCTTTGTTCCCGTGACGACCCGCCAGTTTGTCGCCGACACTGATCTTGCGATTCTGAGCGACGTAGACCCGCACCAGTTGATTGACACCAGGCGGGAGTTCACCAGCCTCGGGGTCTTCGCTGTCGAAGACTTTGACATCAATTACCTTGCCGGACTCGCCGTGAGGGACTTTGAGCGAAGTGTCACGAACTTCTCTGGCCTTCTCACCGAAGATAGCTCGTAGCAGCCGCTCTTCGGGTGTCAGCTCGGTTTCGCCTTTGGGTGTGACCTTGCCCACCAGAACGTCGCCGGGGTCAACCTCAGCGCCTACACGGATGATGCCGCGGTCATCAAGATCAGCAAGGATGTCTTCGGACAGGTTGGGAATGTCTCTGGTGATTTCTTCTGATCCCAGCTTGGTGTCTCGTGCGTCAACCTCATGCTCATGGATATGAATCGAGGTGAGCACATCGTCACGCACCAGTCGCTCCGACAAGATGATGGCATCCTCAAAGTTGTAGCCCTCCCAGGACATGAACGCCACCAGAAGGTTCTTGCCTAGCGCCAGTTCACCCTGCTCGGTGGACGGGCCGTCAGCCAACACATCACCTGCGGAGACCTTGTCACCGCGGCGCACTAGCGGCTTTTGGCTGACGCAAGTGTCTTGGTTAGAGCGCTCAAACTTCCGCAGCCGGATGCTGGTGGATTTGGCGACACCGGAGTAATTCATCACGATCTCGTCGCCGTCTACCTCTAGGACTGTTCCGTCATGGTCAGCGATCACCATGTCGGCTGCGTCGCGTGCCGCCCGACCTTCCACGCCGGTGCCGATGTAAGGCGCTTCAGTGCACACCAGCGGCACCGCTTGGCGCTGCATATTGGCCCCCATCAAAGCACGGTTGGCATCGTCATGCTCAAGGAAAGGGATTAGTGCTGTGGCCACCGAAACGATTTGCTTGGGCGAGATGTCCATCATCTGCACCTCATCGGGCGGCACGAACGAGATCTCAGTTGTGGCGCCGAAGAACACTTCTTGTTCCAGCTGCAGTCGCAGATCCTGCAACGAGGCTGCCTGAGGCGAGCGACGCACCAGAACACGCGGATTTATGAAGCGGCCCTCGGAGTCGATCGGCGCATTGGCCTGCGCTACCACATACTCCTCTTCCTCGTCAGCGGCTAGATAGACGATCTCGTTAGTGACACGCCCGTCGGTGACCACCCGGTAAGGCGATTCGATGAAACCGAACTGGTTAACTCGAGCGAATGAGGCGAGACCTCCGATCAGACCGATATTGGGGCCTTCGGGAGTCTCAATCGGGCACATTCGGCCGTAGTGCGAGAAGTGAACGTCACGCACTTCAAAGCCAGCACGCTCGCGGCTAAGCCCACCTGGACCAAGAGCTGAAAGTCGACGCCGATGCGTCAACCCCGACAGCGAGTTGACCTGATCCATGAATTGCGAAAGCTGCGAAGTGCCGAAGAACTCTTTGATGGCTGCCACCACGGGGCGAATGTTGATCAACGTCGTAGGGGTGATCGCTTCGACATCCTGGGTGGTCATGCGCTCACGCACCTGACGCTCCATGCGTGCCAAGCCGATGCGCACTTGGTTCTGGATCAGCTCACCAACGCTGCGGATACGACGGTTAGCGAAATGGTCCTGATCGTCAAGGCGGTAGCCCGGTTCTCCTTTGGCCAGATTCAGCAGGTAGGTGGATGCTGCCAGCATCTCGCAAGGCGAAAGCAGCGACTGATCGGGGTCGGGGCGATCAAGCTTGAGCCCGAAAGTCTTCTCGAGAAAGTCAAACTCGGGGCCGAGTTTGCGGTTGAGCTTGTGGCGCCCCACTCTCGACAAGTCATAGCGGCGACCGCTAAAAAACGAGTTCTCGAAGTAGTTGCGTGACTGCTCAACAGTCGCCGGGTCGCCGGGTCGCACACGCTTATAGATCTCAACGAGCGACTCGTCGCGCGTGGGTGCCAGATGGCCCTGCTTCTCCCACTGCTCGGCCAGAAAATCGAAATGCTCAACGAAGCGCTCAAGGAAACCTGGCTGATTTTCCTCGTCGTAGCCAAGAGCTCGAAGCAGCGTAAACAAAGGCAGGCGACGCTTGCGCGCCACTCGCACGCCAGCGGTGATCTCTTTGCGAGGCTTTTGCTCTACGTCGAACTCAATCCACTCGCCGCGGTAGGGGTGGATCGTTCCTGTCACCAGCTGGTATTTAGAGAGATTGCGGAGGCGATAACGCTCACCAGGTTGGAAAATCACCCCTGGCGATCGAACCAACTGCGACACGACCACCCGCTCGGTGCCGTTGATGATGAAAGTGCCCTTTTCGGTCATCATGGGGAAGTCGCCCATGAAAACGATCTGTTCTTTGATCTCGCCGGTGCCAGCGTTAAGGAAGCGAGCCCGCACGAAAACCGGCGCAGAGTAGGTCATGTCCTTCTCTTTGCATTCGTCCACCGTGAACTTGGGCGGCGGGTGAAGTTCTTCGTCTTCGGGATCGAACTCAAGCTCTAGGCGTAGCGTCTCGCTGTAGTCCGATATTGGCGAAATATCGCGGAAAGTTCGCGCTAGTCCCTCGTTCATTAGCCACGAGAAACTCTCGCGCTGGATGGCGATGAGGTCAGGAAGCTCGAGGATCTCCTCGAGATTTCCGAACGAATAACGTTCGCGTGAAGCGGCGCGTGCGGTCACCTAATACTCCCGAGGGCCAGTTGGTTTGATCTCACGCGGCCACACGCGCGCGCGTCAAAAGAGCAGAGATTCCCACGGAAACAGCCTCCTAGCGCGCACGGACGACCACGGTGCGTTGCAGGTTAGCGCGTCAAGCAGCCAACAACAACCCAACTCGAACTCAACATGATGACTTGTTCTGTGAGGCTGTCTGCTTGCTGTTGCTTTGCTTGGCCGTTTATGTTCGTTTGGGGCGGGGTGTTGTGAGTGTTGCGTCAGCCTCGTAGATGCCTTTGAGCGGCTTGCAGATGCGCTTCGTCAAGACCCGCAGCGCGCAGGTAACCCGCGGCGTTGCCCCACTTGTCGTAGAAGCCCGCGAGCGTGGCTTCCATCACAGCACCACGAGCCTCCCATAAGGGAGCAAACAGCGCCGGGTCGAGGCCGTGATCTTCAAGCAGTGGAGTGACGGTTTTGGCTTCGGTGTGGTCACGCTCGGGGCTCGGCCGTCGCTGAGCCGACAGTTCATAGTCGGCCACTATCTGATCTGGTGCTACACCTGCGAGGTCCAACAAAAGCATGGCGGCCACTCCTGTGCGGTCTTTGCCAGCGGTGCAGTGGATCAGCACTGGATCGCCTTCGCTTACAGCTTTTGTGATCGAAGCGAAACCTGCAGAGAAATTGGTGAGGATGCGCAGGTACCCCTCCACCATTTCGGTTTCGCCGTAGGAAGTGACCTCGCCCGCGACTATGCGCTCATAGATAGTGCGCGACCGGAAAGTGGTGTCACTAGTCATAGGCAGACGGACATAGCACGCTTTGTGAGGCAACCGGTCGGGGAACTCGGCGACTTCGGGGTCAGAGCGCAGATCAAAAACCGTGCGAATATCGAGTTCGTTGAGGTGCTGCAAGTCACCATCGCTGAGCGTGCATAACCGGTCGGCGCGAAACACTCGACCGAAACAGGTCATGCCACCGTCCGCTAAAGGCAGGCCTCCCAAATCACGGAAGTTGCTGGGACCGTTAAGGTCTACCCTTCGCTGCACAACGATGAAACTGTGTTAGATGAAGCGTGTTGTCAGCCTTGCGGCCCGCAACGCTGACGTAGCCGCCAGTCTTAGGCCAGCTCAACCTCGGCACCGACCGCTTCCAGTGCAACCTTGGCTTTTTCGGCATCTTCTTTGTTGAGACCTTCCAGCACCGGCTTGGGAACGTTGTCGACGAGTTCTTTGGCTTCTTTGAGACCCAGCGATGTGAGGCTGCGAACCTCTTTAATCACCTGGATCTTCTTGTCGCCGACACCGGCCAGAACAACGTTGAAAGAGTCCTGCGCCTCTTCGCCGTCTCCAGCAGTGTCACCCGCTGCGGGGGTTGCAACCGCCACCGCGGCTGGTGCGGCTGCGGTGACATCAAAGCGCTCTTCGAACTCTTTGAGGAGTTCGCTCAACTCGAGCACCGTCATCTGTGAGATCGATTCAAGGATCTCGTCTTTGGTTGCCATTAGTCAGGCCTCCTGTTTCTCGGATTGTTTGTCGATTAGTGCCGACAAGGCAAAAGCGAAGTTGCGCGGCAGAGCCTGCAGCAGACCAGCGAACTTCGTCAACGGCGCTGCGAAGCCTCCAGCCAGCTGCGCCAGCAGCATTTCACGCCCCGGCAGATCCGCCAAGGCTGTTAGATCGTCGCTGCTAATCACTCTGGTGCCCAGCACCCCGCCTTTGAGCACCAAAGCCTGGTTCGCTTTTGAGAAGTCACGCAGGGCTTTAGCTACAGCTGCTGCGTCACCGGCAACGTCGTCGCGGGGTGCCACAAAAGCGATCGCGGTTGGTCCGGTGAGCTGATCATCTAGTTCGAGACCCAGTTCAGCGGTAGCAAGACGCACCATTGAGTTCTTGTAGACCTTGTATTCGCCACCAACAGCACGCAGCGACCGACGCAGTTCGGCCAGTTCGCCGACATTGAGGCCTCGATATTCGGTAAAGAGAGCTGCGTCGCTTGCCGACAGGCGGTCACGCACTTCGGCTACGACGGCAACCTTTTCAGGCCTTGGTTCTGTCATGTTTGCCTTCCTCGTCCGGCGAGCCTGCTGGCCCATTAGTGCTCCCCACGGAGCGCACCGGATGTCTCAGGTGAGCGTTATCTCGTGCTTGATCTCGTGCTTGATCTTGATCTTACGATTAAGTCTTCGGTGATTATACCGACAGCAGCAAAGAAGCGGTCACCACGTTTGTGTGCGAGAGTGCAGACGGTGTCGACTGGTTAGATGTCGGCTGTTAAGCGGCTAGTCAATAGCTCCGACGGAGGCAGGATCAATGCGCACGGCGGGACCCATCGAGGAACTGAGCACCAGTTTCTTCATGTAGCGGCCCTTAGCTGCAGCAGGCTTGGCTCGCTGCAGTTCAGACACCACCGCCCGCAGGTTTTTGAGCAGATCCTCAGAGTCGAACGAGGCTCGACCGATGGGCACATGAACGTTGGCGAAACGGTCTGTGCGGTATTCAACCTTGCCAGCCTTGAACTCTTCAACGCTGCGCGCCACATCGTTGGTGACTGTGCCGGTCTTGGGGTTAGGCATCAGGCCGCGTGGTCCAAGAACCTTGCCGAGTTTGCCCACCACGGGCATCATGTCGGGCGTGGCTACAGCCACATCAAAGTCGGTCATCCCACCCGATATCTGCTCGGCAAGGTCTTCGGCACCCACATGGTCTGCGCCAGCTTCTCTTGCGGCGGTAGCAGACTCACCTTGAGCGAACACCGCCACCCTCACTTGTTTGCCGGTGCCCGACGGCAACGACACTGCACCGCGCAGCATCTGGTCGGCTTTGCGAGGATCCACTCCTAGCCGCACTACCACATCAACACTCTCGTCGAAGCGCTTCGTGGCCATGGTCTTCACTAAGTCCACTGCTTCTGCGTCGCTGTGCAGGCGCAGACGGTCGAAACTCTCGGAGGCTTCCACGTATTTTTTGCCTTTGGCCATTGTCGTTCCCTTGGCTTGGTTGACGCTTCGTGCGCCTTGTGTTTGAGTCGTGCTCTATTCGACGGTTATGCCCATTGAGCGGGCGGTGCCTTCGATCTGAGCTTTGGCCGAGGCCAAATCGTTGGCGTTGAGATCGGGCATCTTCATCTCGGCAATCTCGGTGAGCTGAGCATCGTTGATACTGCCAGCGGTTTCTCGGCCTGGAGTCTCAGCAGCCTTCTCTAAACCCGCAGCCGAACGGATCAGAAACGATGTCGGCGGGGTTTTGGTAATGAACGTGAACGTGCGATCTTCGTAGATGGTTATCTCAACCGGGATGATCTGACCGCGCTTGTCTTCGGTACGGGCGTTGTAGTCCTTGCAGAAGTCCATGATCGCCACGCCATGAGGGCCGAGCGCGGTTCCCACTGGAGGAGCGGGCGTGGCCTGTCCTGCTGGAATCTGGATCTTCACTAAAGCTGCAACCGGCTTGGGTGCCATCGGACTCTTGAGCCTCTCTCGTCTTGGTTGATTACTTATGGATTATTGCTGGGCCGACCAGACACAACTCTGAGCGAGCGGCCTGAAAGTCTGGCGCGATTGTGACCCGTCGGCAACCCGCAGGGTCGCTCAGAGCCGAGCCACCTGCGCGAACTCAAGCTCTACCGGGGTTTCACGACCGAAAATGTTGACCAGCACCTTCACCTTGAGCTGATCTTCGTTGATCTCAATGATCTCGCCGGAGAAGTCAGCGAAGGGACCATCTTTGACCCGAACAGTCTCGCCCATGCTGTATTCAAACATTGGCTTGGCCCGCTTGGATGCCTCACGAGAACGGTCAGCTTCAACCCCGAGGAAAGCTTCCACGTCACGACGTCGCAGCGGTGATGGGGCACCACCCTGATTAACGAAGCCGGTGACGTTAGGGGTGTCACGGATCACCGGCCAAACCTCGTCACTGAGTTCACAACGCACGAACACATAACCGGGAAACAAGCGCTTGGAGGTAATCACTTTCTTGCCGTTTTTGAATTCGGGCACATCGCATAGCGGGATGACCACCTCATGAATGCGCCCCTCCATGTGCATTGATGCGGTGCGCGCTTCAAGGTTTTGCTTGACTTTCTTTTCGTATCCCGACTGGGTATGCACTACGAACCATCTGCCGGGCTTGTCGTAGGGGCTGATCGGTGCTGGTTCTTCGCCATCGGGCTCAAGATCGTCAAAGAGATCATCTTCGCTCAACACCTGCGGCTGCTGAAGCGCTTCGGGAGCGCCAAGCGATGCTGCGTCGGCCTGTTCATCAACGGCGTGCTGCCGGTGCTCCTGCGTGACGGAAGTGTCAGTCATTGGGGTTTTACCTCAGGATTCGAAGAGTTCAAGGATGAAAGTTGAGAAGACCCAGTCAAGCCCATAGATCATCGCCGTGAGCAAAACGACTGTGACCAGCACCACGATGGAGTATTTAACTGTTTCGGCTCGGCTCGGCCAAGCCACTTTGCGCAGTTCGCCTCGCACCTCACGAAGGAACTGCACCGGCGGGGTGCGCTCGCTGGGTGTTGTAGTGGAACTGCGGTCGCGGCTGCGTACCGGTGTGCCTTCAGCATCAATCTCGCCTTGCTTTTGAAGCATGCGCTTCTGCTGACGGTTCATCGCCATTTGTGGAACTCACCTCGTTTGGATTGCAACGCCGCGGGTCGTGGCGATTGTCAATGTCGCATGTCAATGTCGCAGGGGCGGAGGGACTCGAACCCCCAACCGCCGGTTTTGGAGACCGGTGCTCTGCCAATTGAGCCACGCCCCTCAGCAGGCACCCAAGGCTAGCAGCGACTACACAAACAACCGCTACGCAAACTTCGATTTATGAAGCAAGCCTGGCGATTACAAAAACTTCGGTTTATGAGGCAAGCTTGGCGACTACGCGAACTTCGATTTACGAAGCAAGCTTGGCGATGCGTCGCTGTCGAGCCGTGAACGCAATCAACCCAGCAGCGGCAGCGGCACCAGCAGCGACTTTCGCAGCGAGTCGTGGCTTGGCGTCCCAGGCCCATCGGTCTGCGTAACGATCCAGATACATAAGTATCTGCGATTCCAGCCGTGGATCTGTCGGCAAGGGAGCTTCTTGCAGGCTGTTCAAAGCCTGTATTAGGCGGCGATAGCGGGACTGCTCAACCCGGCATCGCAGGCACGACTCCAAGTGTGCGACCTCGTGTGAATTGTGGCTGCGATCACCTCCGGCAGTCTCAGCGAGCACGTCGCTGAAAGCAGCACAGTCAAGCCCTGACACAGCGCCTGCCGGGATTTGCGCCATATCCGGCGACGAGGTCACAGAGGAAGGAGTTTCGCCTGTCACGACTGCTGTTGCTCTCCAGGCAGCGGCAATACCTGTTCACGCAAGCGCCGTCGGGCACGATGCAGACGCACTTTGGCAGCAGTGACAGAGATACCCAGTTCTTCGGCAATCGCCTCATGCGATAAGTCATAGACATCGCGCAGCACCACCACCGAACGCAGCCGCTCAGGCAGTTCGCGAATCGCATCGTCAAGTCGACGCCGCAGGTCTGCACGATCACCTTGCATTACCGGATCATGCTCAGGTTTATTATCGATCACTTCGGTATGGATGCTCAAAGTGTCATGGCGCTGACGCCCGCGGCGGCTGAGATGCGTGGTGGAGCAGTTAGCGACGATGCGATACAGCCAAGTGCTGAACTGGGCATCGCCACGAAAACGGTCAATGCCTCGGTAAGCCCTGAGATATGAGTCTTGAACCACGTCGCGTGCATCCTCTGAGTTGCCTGTGAGACGCAAAGCCAGCGCATACGCATCCTTGTGGGTGACACGCACGAGTTGATCAAACGCCTCGCGGTCGCCAGACTTGGCCAGCTCCACCAGCCGAGTGAGGTCTGTTACAGATTGAGACTCGCTGCGTGCAATGCCGTTACCTGCTGCGCCGGTTGCACCAGAATCCACCACCCGCAGAATGCGTCGAGGAACCGCCGTCACGGCAGCGCTTTCGGAATCGGTAAGTGTGCGAAGTAACCCACTGCGTTACTTACTTTCCTAACCATGCTTGCAGCCCTTGCATAGCCAGAACCCTAACCGCTGCGCTAAAGGTCACGAGCAGTGTCATTCTTGATGCGGTTGTCGCGTTGTGGTGAGGTCAACTACGTCAACAAAGCCATGTTGGCAGTTAGGCGAACAGTTCGACGACGATGGGACAGTCGGACTGTTCGCCAGCCTCTTTGGCTGTGAATAGACCTGTAGGGGTGACCACCCCGTTGACGTAGCGATCCAAATTCAGCACTACCAAATCCATCTCAGCGAGATCATCGGGAATGAGTCGTTGCTTGAGAGGTGCCCACATGGCCTGTGGCAGCATCCGTCCCGCACCGGTGAACAACCACACTGGCGTGCCCGACTCTCGGGCTGTCTCAACCACCGGCAGAGCCTCAACCGGCACCAGCGCCTCGTGAGGCCCTGCACAATCGCTAGCCACAACCACCACATCAGCTTCGGCGGCTCGGCCTGGATTCTCAGGACCAGTGCAAGGCCAGTCGGGGATGATATAGAGGTTCGTCTTGATCGCACATATGTGACCCACAGCCACCACCTTCAGGGTGGTGAAATCGTCGCTGAGAGTAGCCATAGCATCGTCAAGCTTCCAGTCGGCAGTGTCGCAGTCGATGGCCTTGGCGATTTCGAGGACCTCATCGTGGCAGTCGGTGGAAGCCACCATACGGGCAGCCATCCAAACCAGCGGGCCGCAGTGTCCCCGGCGACGCAACAGGTTGCGACACGATGTGAGCAGACCTGCAGGATCATGCGAAAGTGACGCAAGCACAGCCGCCGACTCTGCGATAAGCGGCTTCGTCGGTGCCAGCGGGTTGCGAGCCACATAGCGCAGACGTTCTAGAGGATGCACAGAGTTGAGCGTAGACCCGTCAGCGCTGCCGTCACATCCGCTAGCTTGAGCATGGTGACAACGCTCTCGCTTGACCTGCCGCTTGATCCTCTGGACGCTGAGCCGCGTCCCTTGCAGGACTGGCTGACCACTTTTCCGTTGCTGCCTGTGCTGCTTGATCCATACACCTCTGAAAGTGCGTCAATCCTTCACACCGCCCGGCGCATTCTGATCAACTACGCCGATGCTGGATGCCGTACCTGCTGGGTTATCACCTGCGGGTCTAACGACGCCCGCCTCTTCCTAGGACCCTACGCTCAGGAAACTTTGACTTTCACCGATCCCGACCGCAAGGTTGCTGCTGCTCTCGGGATTGACACACTTCCTGCACTTGCGTTCGTGCTTCAGGAAGGATCAGTGGCCGCCTGCGCGCAAGGCTGGAATCCTGCACAATGGCGCAGTGCAGCCGAAACCGTCTCAGAGTTCACCCACTGGAGACGTCCAGTGATCGGCGATGAGCAAGATCCATCGGCTTTTGCGGGCACCCCAGCACGACAGTGACATCGGCATCCGTATCCGTAGGCTGAAGCAAACCTCACGGAAACGCTGGCATCTACATGACTGAACCCGCAAGCCGTGCCAAGCAGCAGCAGCCGAAAGATTTCGCTTATTCGGACATGCTGCCCTTAGGCGAAGACGACACCGAATATCGACTGATCTCAAGCGACGGTGTCTCTGAGATCGAAGCGGCTGGCCGAACATTCCTGCAAGTCGAGCCCGAAGCGCTGACACAGCTCACCGCGCAGGCCATGCACGACATCAACCATTATCTGCGCGCCGGGCACCTGCAACAGTTGCGCAACATCCTTGATGACCCGCAAGCCTCCGACAACGACCGTTTCGTTGCCACCGAACTGCTGCAGAACGCCAACATCGCTGCGGGCGGAGTGCTGCCTATGTGTCAAGACACCGGCACGGCGGTGATCATGTGCCGCAAAGGCGAGCAAGTAGTGACCTTCGCCGATGATGCTGAAGCTATCTCTCGCGGTGTCTACGACACTTACCTCACATCCAATCTGCGATATTCGCAGCTCGCTGCCGTTGACATGTTCAGCGAGTTCAACACCGGCAACAACCTGCCCGCCCAGATCGAGATCTACTCCAAACCCGGCGATGTTTATGAGCTGTTCTACATGGCCAAAGGCGGCGGCTCAGCCAACAAGTCGTTCCTCTACCAGAAGACCAAAGCCCTCCTCAACGAGCAGTCGCTGCTTGACTTCTGTGACGAGACACTGCGCCTCATCGGCACTGCGGCATGCCCGCCGTATCACCTTGCTCTAGTGGTGGGCGGCACCTCAGCAGAGTTCAACCTGAAAGTGGCGAAACTGGCTTCAGCCAAATACCTCGACTCGCTGCCCACACACGGTGACGCTGCCAGCGGCCACGGCTTCCGTGACCTCGAATGGGAGAAGCGAGTGCTTGAGCTGACTCAGACTTTTGGCATTGGAGCGCAATTCGGAGGCAAATACTTCTGCCACGATGTGCGGGTGGTGCGCCTACCCCGCCACGGTGCCTCCAACCCGGTAGGGATCGCAGTGAGCTGCTCAGCGGATCGGCAAGCCCGTGCCAAGATCACCTCTGAAGGGCTGTTCCTTGAGCGCTTGGAGACCGACCCGGCACGATTTCTGCCTGAACCGGCCGTAAGCGAGTTGTCCAGTGATGTGGTGTCAGTGGATCTCGACCAGCCCATGGCAGAAATCCAGGCTCAACTCACCAAGTATCCAGTGAAGACCCGTCTAGCACTCAGTGGGACTCTGGTAGTAGGTCGCGACATTGTGCATGCCCAGATAAAGGCTCGCCTTGACGCAGGCGAGCCGCTGCCCGGCTATCTGCGTGACCATCCCGTGTATTACGCTGGTCCAGCTAAAACCCCTGACGGTTACGCCTCAGGGTCTTTTGGGCCCACCACAGCAGGCCGGATGGATTCTTATGTCGATCAGTTCCAAGCGGCGGGCGGGTCGCTGGTGATGCTGGCCAAAGGCAACCGCTCTAAACAGGTAACCGAAGCCTGTGCGCGTCACGGCGGGTTCTATCTCGGTTCAATCGGCGGACCGGCTGCGCGGCTGGCGCGCGACTCAATACGACGCGTGGAGGTGCTTGACTATCCCGAACTAGGCATGGAGGCGGTATGGCGCATTGAAGTGGAGAACTTCCCTGCTTTCATCGTGATTGACGACAAAGGCAACGACTTCTTCGCGGAGGTTTCCACGCCAGTAAGACTACGCAACGCCTGAAACGTCAACTGCTGAAGCACCAACGGCTAAAACTCCAACGGCTAAAACTCCAACGGCTGAAGCGCCAGCGGCTGAAACTTCAGCGTTTTGGAGTTTGCGGATGAGTGTCACTGCCGCAGACGAGCGGCAGCGTTTCGCTGATTGAATCTCTCACCAGCACGTCGGCCAGATAATCAAACTCGGTGGTTTCGCCGTTCACTATCACCAGCCGCGCTCCTGACTGCACCGCCAACTGTGCTGTCATGTTGATCGGCGACACAGCCAGTGTGGTGCCAACCGCTAGGAACAGGTCGCATTCCAGCGAAGCGCGCTCAGCGCGGGCCAAAGAGATCGGGTCGAGGCTCTGCCCGAACGACACTGTGGCCGATTTCAGTAACCCGCCGCACAGCGGGCATGGCGGATCCTCCTCGCCAGCACGAACCCGTTTGAGCACTTCTTGCATTTCGGCGCGGTAGTTCTCGCATGACAGGCACTGCACTTTGCGGGTGGTGCCATGGATTTCGACTAGGCGGTCGGGGTCGCTGCCTGCACGTTGATGCAGTTCGTCAACGTTCTGGGTGATCAACAGATGGAGTTTGCCGCGCTGTTCGAGAGCCACCAGCGCTTTGTGGCCTTCGTTGGGTGCCACTTCCGCCCAGATCTCACCAGAAGCTCGCCGGGCCCAGTTGCTTCGGCGGACCTCGGGATCCGAAACGTAGACGTTGATGTTTGAGGCCCGCTCGGCTGCGGGATCACGAGTCCAGATGCCTTGAGGCCCGCGGAAGTCGCGCAAGCCGCTGTCGGTTGATATTCCGGCACCTGTGAGCACCGTGACACGCTCAGCGGCGTCAACCATCTGACGGGCTGCTACGACAGCGTCTGCTGTATTACGAATTTATTGGCTCCAGTTTGTCATCTGCTGTCTGAGAGCATCTCAGCCACACGGAAAGCGAGATCCACAGACTGGCGTCCGTTGAGGCGCGGGTCGCACAGGGTCTCGAAAGCTTGCTCAAGATCTTCGTGGCTGATGTCGTCAGCTCCACCAACGCATTCGGTGACCGCGTCTCCGGTCAACTCCACATGCACACCACCAGGCCAAGTGCCACAAGCTGCGTGAGCCGCAAAAAAGCCGCTGATCTCAGCAAGCACATGATCAAAGTGGCGGGTTTTGTGACCCGACTCCGACGTGTAGGTGTTGCCGTGCATCGGATCGCACGCCCATGCCACCAGATGACCCGAATCACGCACCGCCTGAAGCAGCGGAGGCAGCAGAACCTCCACCTTGTCGGCACCCATTCTGGTGATCAGCGTAAGACGTCCAGGAATCCGCTGCGGGTTCAGCGTTTCGCAAAGCGCCAGAATCTCTTCGGCGGTGGCGGTCGGCCCGACTTTGCAGCCAAGCGGGTTGCACACTCCACGAAGGAACTCCACATGAGCTCCGTCAAGTTGGCGTGTGCGTTCACCGATCCACAACATGTGAGCCGAGCAGTTGTACCAGCCGCCGCTGGTGGAATCCTCGCGGGTAAGCGCCTCTTCATAGTCAAGCACCAGCGACTCGTGGCTGGTGTAGAACTCCACCTCGTGTAACTGTGGCGTATTGGTGTTGGTAACCCCGCAAGCAGTCATGAAACGCAGCGCCCGGTCAATATCTTCAGCCATCTGTGCGTAACGCTGACCTGCAGGTGAAGATGCCACGAACTGGCGGTTCCAGGTAGCTACCTGCGACAGATCGGCGTAACCGCCACGAGTGAACGCCCGCAGCAGGTTGAGCGTGGATGCGGCTCTGTGATAGGCGGTCAGCAGCCGGCGCGGATCAGGCAGTCGTTCAGTCTCACTGAAACCAACGTCGTTGACCATATGACCCAAAAACGAGGGGAGTTCGACTTTGCCTTTTGTTTCGGTGGGGCTCGAGCGAGGCTTAGCGAACTGTCCAGCGATCCGTCCCACTTTAACCAGCGGAACACCGCCAGAGTAAGTGAGCACAATGGCCATCTGCAGGATCACCCGCAGCTTGTCTCGGATCGAATCGGCCGAAGAGTCGAAAGACTCCGCACAGTCGCCAGCTTGCAGCAGAAACGCTTCACCTTTAGCGACCCTACCGAGATGACTCATCAGCGAACGCGACTCTCCAGCGAACACCAGAGGCGGCAGATCTTGCAGAGCTTTGGTGGCCTGCTCTAGTTCGGCTGTGTCCGGCCAGGCTGGCTGATGAAGCGCAGGCTTGCCCCTCCAAGACGAGGGAGACCACTGAGCAGCGCCGGCGACCGAAGCAGGATTACCGGCGAGCATCGAAGTTAGGCCGCGTCGACCGTTTCGGCGAGACGCAGTTCGTCAGCGTGATCTCGCACGGCGTTGATGGCGCGCTTCACTAGACGGCGAGCAGCTTCGGCCGTAACACCAAGCTCTTCTCCTACTTCGCGGTATGAGCGCTTGATGCCGTCAGTAAGCCCGAAACGCTGTTCGACTGCATACTTGGCACGAGGTTCAAGGATGTCAAGCAGACCGGTGACCATCTCCTCTTCGGCCTTTGCCATCACTTCAAGTTCGGGGCCAGGGTTGGCATCGGGCAGCAAGTCGATCAGTTCGTTGCTGTCGTTGTCGCCAATAGTGCGGTCAAGCGAAGTGGGAGTGGTCAGCCGGTGCAGGCGAGCGTGGTCATCGTCAAGCTCGTCGCCGTCGCCTGACACTTGGCGCAAAGCGGCACGCAACGAAGCCGAGCGGTCGCCCGGCAAGCGCACCAGACTGGCCTTCTGGTCAAGGGCCCGTCCGATGGACTGGCGGATCCAGAAAGTGGCATAGGTCGAAAACTTGAAACCTTTACGCCAATCGAACTTGTCGACTGCGTGCTCCAAACCGAGGTTGCCTTCCTGGATCAGATCAAGCAGTTCCATACCTGGCGGAAGCGGATAGCGACGGGCTACGCTCACCACAAGACGCAGGTTGGCGCGGATGAAACGGTCTTTGGCTGCTCCAGCTTCGCGGATCGCCCGGTCCAATGCACGGCCGGTTTCGCCCTGCTCTTTGCGCTGGTGAGCTTCAACACCGCGCTCAATGGCCTGTGACAACTCGCGCTCTTCTTGAGCGTTGAGCAATGCCACCGCGCCGATTTCGTTCAGATACTGTCCTACTGAATCACTCATGCCTGTCTCCTAGCCGTGATCCGCTCGCGCGCACACAGCAGCCTTTTTTCACTTTCTCGGTGAAGGGTTTTGTATGTGAGAGGGTTGAGTGTCATGCGCACACCCTCCACGCGCGCTACACCTGCCCTTGATTGCCAATATAGACCAGAAGCCTGTTCTTGGCAAGCAGAGACCTGCTGCTGCGAGGCAGCAACAGACCGCTATTTGTAGATTAGCACAGTGCGTTGGTGTCGTGCAAGTCCACTCCTGTCTTCGCATGCCTTCGCGCAGACACCATTACGCGTCCGTTTACGCGTCCGTTGCGTTATTGCACCATTACACCAGACGGTTGACAAAGGCTTCGAGTTGCCGCAAGTTGCGCACCTCGAACACACCATCGCAGTACGGCGCATACTCCCCCACGATTGAGTCGCCTGTGTCCCAGTAGCTGCGAGGCTCAGGATTAAGCCAGAACACCTGCCGTGCCTTGTCTTGCATAGCTTTGACGATCCAGCTTTGTGGAGCGTGATAGTTGTTGCGGGCATCGCCGAGGATCAGCACTGTGGTGCGCGGCCCGATGCCATCAAAATAGTTGTCCCTGAACACACCTAGGGCATGTCCGTAGTCGGAGTGGCCGTCAACCCACACCACATCGGCTTCGGTGTTGACCCTATGCACAGCCTCGGCGATGTCGTCGCTGCCTTCAAAGAAGTTGGTCACCTCATCAAGACCATCAATAAACACGAACGAGCGCACCTTCGAGAACTGGCTTGAGATTGCATACACGAGATGCAGCGTGAATCGAGCGAACGCTGCAACCGAACCTGACACATCGGCTATCACCATGATGTCGGGCTTGTGAGGCCGCTTATGGCGGAACTTTGGTTCTGCGGGAACCCCGCCGTATGCCAGCGAATGGCGCACCGTAGAACGGAAGTCAAGGGGCCCGGTGCGGCCTTGGCGGCGTTTGCGAACCAGCCTCGCCGCCAGTTTTCGAGTCAGCGGATAGATGGCTTTGCGAAGGCTGGTCATCTCTTCGCGTGACGCATGCATGAAGTCAATGTCAGACGGCAGCGGTCTACGCAGGGTTTTGGCCATGGCTTCCACGCCTCGGTCAGCCACCAGCCGGCGACGGATCTCGGATTCGATCTGGTGTTTTAGTTCGGCGATGCGCAGTTCGTAGTCGTCACGGCGCAAGCGAAGATTGAAATCGTCTGCGTCTGTGACTTCGCCGCTGCTGTCCTGCTCGACAGCCATGAGACGCTCTAGCACACCTTCAAGATCAAGGTTCCGCAGCGTGCGATACAGATAGTAGGTGCCACCAACGGGGCGCCCCGGCTCCATGCCTGCATAACGGCGCACAGCCTCTCGGGCGGCAGTTCGCATCATTGAGTTGTCGCCTTGCAGCAACGCTCGATACAGCATCTCCGCTAGTTCTTCGGGACTAAGAGCAGCGCCTGCTGCGCCACCTTGCCCTTCGGCGGGACTCTCTGCTTCGCCAGTATCAGAGTCGGCTGTGGTGAGATCATCGTCGGTGATCGCATACTCGTCGCCGCGTAGCGAGAAGTAGACCTCAAAAGCGGTCTCGAAAGCTTGCCAGTGAGCCTGATTCTTGACCAGCGTGGCAGCTAGCGCATATTTGAAAGAGTCACGCTGGGTTATGGGTATGTGCTTGACCGCTTCCATCGCGTCGAGGCTCTCGGTGAGGCTCGCAGGAATTCCCACAGCACGAAGCTCCGCCATGAAACCGTTGAGCAGTTCCAGCAGGGGTTCTCCCGCTTCCACCGCAAGCTCCGACAGGGCTTGGGGTTGATCTTGATCTTGCTCTTGCGTGTCGGTTCCGTCCGACAGTTCAGTTCCTACCTGCATAGCTCGGTTTCCAGACGGAGTGACGGCCTCAGCGGCTTTCACTGTGGGGCAAGCCGCAGCCGAAGGTAGGTGATCTAGATGAGCTAGGTGATTTAGGGGCTGAGACCGTCAACGGATGTCAGTTCCTTGTTGGCTTTGGCGATGTCGCTTTGATACTTCAACAAGATGTTGACCGTGTCAGCAGCGATCTCGGCATCAATGTGGCTTACCCCTAAAAGCACCAGGGTCAGAGCCCAGTCAAGAGTTTCAGAAACCGACGGCGCTTTCTTGAGTTCGAGGCGTCGAATTGAGCGGACCACTTGAGACACTTGCGAAGCCAAGTTCTCGGTTATGTCGGGAACTTTGGCTAGCACGATCTGCTTCTCGCGCTCCATTGACGGGTAGTCGATGTGTAGATACAGGCAACGGCGTTTCAGGGCTTCGCTGAGTTCTCGGGTGTTGTTCGATGTCAAAAACACCAGTGGCACTTGACGAGCTTTGATAGTGCCAAGTTCAGGAATTGATACTTGATATTCGCTGAGTACTTCAAGTAGCAGCGCTTCAGTCTCTACCTCCACCCGGTCGACTTCGTCGATTAGCAGCACTATCGGGTCTTCGGCGGTTATCGCCTCAAGCAGCGGTCGGGTTAGCAGGAACTCATCAGAGAAAATATCGTCGGACACGTCATCCCAGCTGGCATCGACTTGGCGTTCGGTCTGAATACGCAGTAGCTGCTTTTTATAGTTCCATTCGTATAACGCTTTGGCTTCGTCGAGGCCCTCATAGCACTGCAGACGTATTAGCCGACTGCCGGTGATCTCGGCGACGCTTTTGGCTAGTTGGGTTTTGCCTGTGCCAGCGGGACCTTCCACGAGCATCGGTTTGCCGAGACGGTCAGCGAGATACACGACACCTGCAAGCCCAGGATCGCAAAGGTAATCCACTTCCGAAAGCTGATGTTGCAATTCTTCAACACTGCTGAAGCGACCGTGACTGTCTGAACTTTTAGAACTGTAAGACACAGAATCACTATCGGAAGCTGTGACGCTGCTAGGCACAGAAGAACTTTCAGGCATGTTTGGGGCTGCGTATTAGCTGGCTCAGTTGAGCGGTCAGCGGATGTGGCCTGCGCCGCGCACGGCGAACTTTAGGGTGGTTAGCTGCTCAAGACCCAGCGGGCCGCGGGCATGAAGTTTCTGGGTGCTGATACCGATCTCGGCACCGAACCCGAACTCTTCGCCGTCAACGAAGCGTGTGGAGGCGTTGACTAGCACCACAGCAGCATCCACCTCTTTAGTGAAACGTTCGGCTGCGTCGAGGTCAGAGGTGATGATGGTTTCGGAGTGGCCCGAGCCGTTGTGGTTGATGTGCGCGATGGCCTCATTGATCGTGTCCACCACTTTCACCGACATTTTCAGGTCGAGAAACTCAGACGCGTAATCCGCCGTTGTGGCCGCCCCCATTGACGGCACTGCCTGGCGGGCTCGCTCGTCACCTAGTAGTTCCACGCCGTCAAGCGCAGTCGCAGCCTGTGGCAGGAACTCATCCGCTATCGATGAGTGAACCACTAGCGACTCAAGCGCGTTGCACACCCCTGGTCTTTGGGTTTTGCCGTTGACGACGATTTTTAGAGCATCATCAAGGTCAGCCGACGCATCAACGTAGGCGTGACAGTTTCCGGCACCGTCCACTATCACTGGCACGGTCGCATTCTCAAGCACTGAAGCGATTAATGATTGTCCGCCGCGTGGGATTAGGCAGTCAATGGAGTCGGTCTGTTGCATGAACTCAATGGCCGCAGCCCGAGAAGTGTCTTCCACCAGCACTAGCGCATCGGCGGGCAAGCCTGCGGAGGCCAGCGCTTCACGGATAGCGGCAGCGATTGCGAGATTGGAGTTGATCGCTGATGACGAACCCCGAAGGAAGGCTACGTTGCCTGATTTGAGGCAGAGGCCAGCCGCATCAGAGGTCACGTTGGGGCGGCTTTCATAGATGATCGCCACAACTCCGAGCGGCACACGCACACGCTCAATACGCAAACCGTTGGGTCTTGTCCAGCCGTCAGCGATCAAACCGACAGGATCAGGCCGGGAGGCGATCTGACGTAAGCCGTCAGCCATGGCTTCAATGCGTGCAGGCGACAAACGCAGACGATCAACCAGAGGTGCCGGGGTGCCGTCGGTCTCGGCGTGACGCACATCGGCTGCGTTGGCTGCACAGATCTCGTCGGTTTGCTTGACTAGCAGGTCGGCTGCCGTGAGGAGCGCCTCGTTCTTAGCGGTGGTGGGTGCCGCAGCCAGCGCCCGCGAAGCAGTTTTGGCTCTCTGAGCGAGTTCTGGTATTGAGGCTGCTGCTCTTGCAGTTGGGGCGCTGCTCACCGTCTCAGGCTATAGGCAATCTGATGGAGTCTCGCCATGTCACCGGCGACCACTTCAGAACAGCACTTCACGGACGAGCCCGCAAAGCTTCGGCATTTGAGTTGCGGAAGTTGGGTTTGTCGTCAATTGTGACATCATATTTGTCGCTAACTCTGCCGAACACGGTGCATTCACTTGTGCTTTCGTCGTTTGAGGGTCGGAGTCTGTCAATGGGAGGGGTCTGCTCGGCATCGCCTGCTAACTCTTCGGCTCTGTCTGCGATATCTGACTTCGCCAACTCAGCAGCATCACGAGCATCTTGCAGGTCATAAGGAATCAACCAGTCATACCTACCTGCTTCATTCGCTGCCCACACCCGACCGAAAGGACTTGCTTGACCTAAGCCAAGCGAGCCGTCAGCGTTCACACACACGGCACCAGATCGAGTGTTCAGCCAATGGAGCCCCAGTTCATGTCCTCGACTCCCAACTTCACTCGGAAAAGCGTAGACCAGATACTGCGGGGAGTCATCTGTGTCTAGGCTTCTGATTCCGTCATTGAACACTACCCTTTCCTGGTCAAAAAGAAATATGCTGGACTTAACATTATGCGTGCTTTGCAAGGAACGAACACCCAGCGTGATGCGGGATCCAGCCTCAGGCATCTCGCCGAGAAGCACTTCATCTGCCTCTAGCACAATGCCGTCATAGACATGAGCAACCATCGAATCTGTTTGCTCAGAACTCGAAAGATCGGCAGATAAACGAAACACGTCAAGCGACTCAATGAAGTCAACCACACGGCCCACGAAGACTACCGATGAGTCCGCTGTGATCGAATCAATATCGTAATGCCGAGTGGATCGCTCAAAGTCTGCCACATAATCGGAGTTCTGAAGTGCTCTGAGGCCGGAAATATACGCAGCAACAACACGGCCATCCTGGAGCGTGTAGTTTCGCTCCACCCACTCCCGTTCTCCGTGCTCACTCCCGACACATGAAGCTGTAGTGAACACCGAATCCCATTGAGTTAAGTTGATCTTGCTGGTGTACTTTTCGCTGACGTAGCGCGGCCAGTAGAGGTTATGATCGGCCGCTGGAGTACCTTGTGAAGAAGCGCCGGCGTAGATAAGATAGAGAGGTCCGCTTTCTGGGTCAGCCATCGCCTGAATCCCCGGCAATAACCGCCGCTGATCGGATAAAAGACGCGTGCGAACGTATTCCCTGCTCTCTTCAAGAGTTTCTGCACCGAGAGTGATTCGTGAGCCTGGCTCAGGCATCTCACCAAACAGCACCTCCTCAGCTTGCATGACTATTCCTTCATAAACAGTCCGCGAGTTAACAGAATCACTAGTATCCGGGCCAAGTTCTTCGGGAACTGTAAATAGACGTTGCCTATAGCCGACAACTCGTCCTAAGAACGCCACATCAGAACGTTCTGTCAACGCTACCAACCCGCACCAAGGAAGGCTATCAGCATGGATAGACATATCATCTACTGTCGGATCTAGAATAGTCAATGTGCTGGGATCATTAGTGAACTGCGTCCCGTCCGAACTCGAGTTGAATGAGTTGAGGTCGTTGTCACCAAGATCACCAGAATCATGACACTGGCCGAAGTCTCTGCCATCTGGCCTCACACTGTCAATAGGAGGAGCGTCGGGGTCGTAATAGTCTGTGGATTGTTCAGTTGTATTTTCGATACCCGACTTAACCAACTCTGCGGCATCACGAGCATCTTGCAAGCTGTAGGGAAAATGCCACGCATACTCACTGGACCTATCTGGTGCCCAAACGGCGTTAAAGGGCTCTGCCTGCCCTAGACTAAGTGTGCCATTTGCGTTTACACACACGGCACCAGAACGAGTGTTCATCCAAAACAGATCCAACTCATGCGCTCGGCTGTTGGCTTCGCTTGAAATAGCGTAGACTAGATACTGCGGAGAGCCTCCGAAGCCGATTCTTGCGATCCCATCGCTAAACACTTCTACCTCTTGTCCTAGATATAATAATCTGGACTTTCCGTCATGCGTGCTCTGCAAGGAACTAGAACCCAATGTAATGCGTGAATCGGCCTGGGGCATCTCACCAAGAAGCACTTCATCAGCTTCGAAAACAATGCCGCTATAAACATGTTGAACCTCCGAATCTGGTTGATCCGCAACCGAATTAGCGGCGGTCACATCTTTGACCTCAAGATCCGCAATAAAATCAACAACACGCCCAACAAAAACCAAATCCGAATTCTCGGTGATCCCATTAATGTCTGAATGCAAACGGTAGGTTTCAGTACCATCGCTGCGATGCTCGCCAAGGCTAGAAACATACGCTCCAGCAGCACGAGCATCTTGAAGTTTGTAGTCTTGCTCTACCCAGCCTCGTTCGCCGTGCTCACTCCCGATGCATCTGCTCCGAGTCCCACTCATTCCCGTTTGAAGGAGTTTGATTGATTCGTTGCTTCCAATCTGACTGACTAAGCTCGCTCCATAGAGGTTCAGGTCACCTGCTGGAGTGCCTTCTTCTGCAGCCGAAGCGTAAACAAGATAGAGCGGACCGCTGTCAGGATCTGCCATTGCTTCGATTCCCGCTAAAAGTTCTGTCATGTCAGGTGGAAATCGTTTGCGTAGTATTTCGTCACCCTCTTCAAGCGGTGCCTCAACAAGAGTGATGCGTGAGCCTGCCTCAGGCATCTCACCGTAAAGCACTTCTTCAGCCTGCATCACTATCCCTTCATAGATAGTGCGATTAGCTGGCCCAGAGCTATCATTCGGTTCCACAAAAAGGCGCTGACGATATCCGACCACGCGCCCGGTAAACGCAACGTCAGAAAGTTCTGTCCGTGAAACCACGCCGCAGAGTGAGTAGCCGTCGCCGTGGAATGACCCACCACCAACATCTGGGTCGAGAATAGTCAGTGTGCTGGGATCGTTTGTGAACTGCACCCCATCCGAATAGTACGAACTTGAATACAGGGAGTTGCTACAGCCAGCCGCAACAGCCGACACTGCAAGGCCAGCTAACAGCCAGCCGATCCGACGCCTCACAGGGCGTTCGGCCAAAGCTGCCTTAACCGCCCGGCGACACCACATCTAGACCACCATGTGCCTGCTCACTCTCATCACCAGTGACTGGCATACTTTCCTCACTAACATCATCCTGCCCAGGAACCCTATCACCTGTTTCTGGCGTAGCGCTGTCAACATCGGCTGATTCGCCTTGAGGCGCGCTCTCACCACCAGAACCATCTGGCACCGGGTCTACACTCTGATCTTCGCCAGCATCGCCAGAACCCTCGCCACCAACCTCGCTGCTGTCTGAACTCTGTGTCGTGTCAGCATCAGAATCGCTTGGCTGTGAACTGTCGCCTATCTCATCACCAGCATCTTCTTGACCTGGGTCATTGCTCTTGTCACCACTGCCATCATCAGAGTCACTAGGGCCTGTTTCAAGAGATTCAGGAGCACTAGGATCAGCATGGTCTGAACTACCCTCTGTCACATCATCGCCACTATCGATTTCGCCCTCTACCTCTGGAGTTTGGCCATCAGGTGGACTATCCTCACGCAGATCACCACTGCTGCCGTCACCAAGTTCAGCAGAGCCATCACTACCAGCCTCACCATTATTGTCTTCGCCTACATCCAAATCATCGCTGCCCGTGCCCTGTGTAGTGTCAGCATCAGAATCAAGCTCCTCTAATCCGTCATCAGGTTCTTCGACGGGTTCCTCGTCTAGGCCGGTGGACTGCTCTTCAGGCACCCCAGATGTGTCCTCAATCCCTGACTTCGCGAACTCCGCAGCATCACGAGCATCCTGCAAATCATAAGGAGTCACCCAGTCATAACTACCTGCCTCGTCTATTTCCCGAACCGCTGCAAATGGTCCTTCTTTGCTTTGGCTAAGAGAACCATCGTTATACACACGCACAGCACCACCAGATGAGAGAATCCAATACAAACCTAGTTCATGCCATCTGGTTCCAGGAGGACTAGGACCAGCATAGACCAAATACTGAGGGCTGTCAACACTCCCCAAACTACGAAGCCCCTCATCAAAAATCGAAATCTCGCGATCTATATGGCGCGAATGAACTCTACCATCCGTAAACTCCGTGAGCGAACGTACTGCTAGCGTGATCATGGAGTCAGCCTCTGGCATTTCACCGAGCAGTACTTCATCTGCTTGCATCACAATACCACCATAAACCCAATATCGAGGCCATCTAGTCGAATTCACGCGATGCAGAAAAACACGTTCTTTATATTCAACTACACTACCTATAAAAACAACATCAGCGTCTTCTGTAATTTCATTAATATTCTCTGGAAAAAATTCAGAATATGAGCCAGCAGCTACTGGAATAGAATCATCAAAAAGTGCAGCGAATTCACTCCCAGGCGTATATAAACTTTCTGGAGAGTCAGTGCATGCAAATGTAGGCAGCAAAACAACCATCGCGAGCCATGTAGTAATATGTTTAATCATAGCCATCCTATCTAGTATTGAATATTGATTGCTATAACTTCCCAGTGATCAAGCTTATTATTATAGCCACCATTAATACAGCTTGACTTAGCAGTCCCATGATCAAAGCCGATACTATGTCCGAGTTCATGGCATATGAGATCTTTACGGCATAAGTCTGGAAGTTTACTATCGGCAGTACACTTGTTACCAAGAATGGTAAAAGCGTCATCGTTAATCACGATATCGCCACCAGAGCATATTTGATTAGCGGTGAGTTCAATACATTCAAAATATCCTGCAACATAATATTTTTTGCCATCAATGATGACGTCTGGAATTTCATCTACATGCCACTCAACATCGGGTTTTTCTCCCTTTTTAGCTTCCCTCACAGTTAAATCAGTCCAATTATAGACTTGCTCGCCTCCTGATATGAAATACGGTTCCCATAGCTTACGTTCTGCGTCATCATCCTCATCAGCACGGTAGGTAAGCACGCTGTCAGGAGCAAAGCCCAGTACTTCTTTTTTAGATTTGATATCAGCAGCACCAAAGGGAGATGCTTGTATATGACGACAGATACTCAATCCTTTAAGTATGACCATGATATAACTTGCCGGACATTGTGTAGGCACAGTTACATTGCGGTGACACTTGCTGCCACCTAAACGCCATGAATTGGAAGTGTAGGTTACCTTCTGGCTTGTGCCCAGCACGGAACGCAAACTGACTTTGGAGATACCATCACAAGAATTGATAGTAGATCTTACAGTTTCAACATTCTTCTTACATTTATTGTCGCTGCGATCAATAACATGGCCATCAGAACATAACAGTTCAGGATCCTTACGACTCTCTACCTTCCGCTGTCGAGTCTCATACACCGGCTCAAAATTACGAACCTCACGATCCTCATAA
>JAPYNU010000081.1 GCA_028283245.1 Candidatus Aldehydirespirator catecholifindens
GTGGGGGATTGGCCTACATATTTGAAAGACCGCCTGCTGCCGTCGATGCATGCTTTCGAGTTGATGCTGGCTCCGTATACCGTCGCTCATCTCAAGGTCGCGTTGGAACTTCACGCTGCAGGTGTCAGGGACGGCTCTATGCAGATCTTCCTTACCGACACACTGGAACATTCAGCCCCTCAGGGACAGTTAGCCACAGTTGTTGATCCTGTAGCCATTGAAGGCCAAAGAGCCGCTGAACTGAAAGAGCACGAGCGCTTCACCGTCGTGATCGGCAATCCGCCTTATGACCGCGAACAACGCTCAATCGGTGACTCAGGCAAGCGTAAGGGCGGTGTTGTCCGCCACGGAGCGGCTGGGATTGATCCTCTGTTCAAGGATGTGGCCGACCCGATGAAGGCCGCCGGTCTAGGCACGCACCTCAAAAACGCGTACAACGATTACGTCCATTTCTGGCGTTGGGCAGTCTGGCAGGCTACAGAATTGCCGCCGGGGCCGGGAGTGGTTGCCTTCATTACTGCAGCCTCGTTTCTAGAAGGTGTCTCAATGGGTGGTGTTCGACATCTGCTGCGGGAGACTTTTGACGAGCTGTGGATCGTTGATCTCGGAGGTGAGGGTCGCGGTGCACTCAAAGAGGAGAACATCTTCGACATCCAGACACCTGTAGCCATTGCTGTCGGTGTTCGAACAGGTCGAGACCACACCGGCTGTGAAGTCCGCTACCAGAGGATCAGTGGCACTCATGAAGAAAAGCTAGCCACTCTTCGCCAGATCAGTATCGCTGACGTAAGCAGCACAGTGTCGGGCACTGGACTTGATCGGTTCACACCGTCAAGCGACAAGCCCTATTTCAACTGGCCCCAGATTAACGATCTATTCCCTTGGATCTACTCAGGTTGCCAGGTCAAGCGAGTCTGGCCGATTGGTGAGAGCGAGGCTTTGTTGACGCGTCGCTGGCAAGTGATGCTCCGCGAGGTTCCACGCAGCAGGGGGAAGTTCTTGCGGGAAACTGCAAGTCACACGTCAAGCAGTACGCCAAAAGGTCTCTTGGATGATAGTAAGAAGCTTCAAGCCCTTCGTGCCCTTGACATTGGAGATTTGCCGGAATCGATCTTGAGATACGGCTATCGAAGCTTCGACCGACAATGGATAGTGGCCGACAGCCGCGTGATCGACGCACCGAAACGGCCATTTTGGGGCGCTTGTGGTGTGCGTCAGGTTTTCTTCACGACGTTGACATCCACCAAATTGGGCCAAGGCCCGTTCGTCACGGCCACTCCCTACGTGCCTGATCTTCATCACTTCTCAGGGCGTGGTGCCAAGGATGTTATGCCGCTTTACCGGGACTCAAGTGGCGAGGTGCCAAACGTCTCGGACGGCTTGCTCGCCTCTCTCAGCAGGAGGCTTGCAATCGAGGTCAGTGCCGAAGACCTGCTCGCCTACGTCTACGCCTTAGGTGGAACGGAGGCTTTCAGCGACCGGTTCAGTGAGGAGCTAGCCGAGGCAGCCGGTCCGGTTCATATTCCGATCACCGCCGACACTGGCCTGTTCCGCCAAGCGGTCGCTCTAGGCCGTGACCTGTTGTGGTGGCACATTTGGGGCGAGCGCTTTAAGCCCGAAAGCCAGTCCCGGCTCCCAGCAGGTCAAGCCAAGGAGATCTGCTCTGTTGAGGGCATGCCCGAGACCTTTGACTACGACCCCGAGACCCAGACCCTCACAGTCGGAACAGGCAAATTCGCTCCAGTCAGTGAGGAAGCCTGGCACTTCGAGGTTTCGGGCCTACGGTGCTTGCGCTCTTGGCTGGGTTACCGCATGAAGAACCGCAAAGGCAAAAAATCCAGCCCTCTCGACGACATCCGCCCCACCCGCTGGACTCAGACCCCCGAATTGCTGCTTGTACTGTCAATCATTGAGCACACCATTAAGGTCACCCCTAAGGCTGCCACCCTTTTGGCGCAGATAGTCGAAAGTCCTCTGATCTCTGCCACTGATCTGCCAGCACCAACAGAAGCCAATCGCAAGCCCCCAAAACCGAGCAATCTCAAACTTTGAGAAGGTTACGCTTAGGAGGTGAATGTCGCAGTGACCGACTTGCACGCCGACTTGAGCCACTGGCTTGACAGAGCACGTAAGGGTGATGAGGTGATCGTCACCGAGCGCGGTGTTCCAGTTGCTCGAATTGTCGGTGTCGATTCTGCTTCCACCATTGAGGCACTCACTGAGTCTGGGGTGCTTTCTCGTCCCGTAAGCCAAGATCGCCCTCAAGCGAGCGGCTATACGCGGCCCCAGCCGCGACGGCCAGTCTCAGAAATAATCACCGAGCATCGACACTGATCAGTGACCTTCGTCTACTTCTATGCCAGCGCCTGACTATTCGCGCGGTCTACCCGGTGGTGGCGGTGTAGGATCGCCGTTGATACGACGAGCCCGTGGCTGAGGGTCTACCGATAGCACCGCCAGCCCTGCCGTGATGTTGGTTGGTCATTAATTGAAGTAGTCGGGGCTTCTAGAACGACGATGCACAGGTCGAAATGAGCGTCCGGCGGCTTCGATGTCGTTAGCGATGCCGCAAGCTTCTACTGATGTGAGAACTCCGTCGGCGACAGCGGTTTGCAAGATGTGGATGGAATCAATCACACGGCCTACGCCTAAAGACGATCGACGCCGCGCAAACTCGTAGGCAGCATTATCGTCGGTTGCGAACCGTCCGTGGCGCTGTTCTGCGAAGAAAATGCCCTCAGCTTCACCGAGGTGCTTTGTCGGGGGTCGTTTTCCACCGTTCAGTCCCACCTGCAGGCGGTATACATCCAATAGTTCGGTTTCGGTGGTTACAACTGCTGGCGTGCCTAACCAGCTCGCGCGAAGAATGTCGGTGCAGTGCGTTTCGCCTGCGGCATGGGCAGCTTCGATTTCAGAGCGGATTCCTTCGGTCCATCGGGGCTCTGGGAGATGGCCGTGGCAGATCTGAAGAACATCCAAGCGTCTCACAGCTGCGAAGTGGCGAAGTGTGACAGTGTCATGGATAACTATGTCCATGCGCCGATAATACGAGTCGATATCTGTCGGATGCCTACGCTGAAGGCATTGTTACTGACAAATTTGATGAGACGCTCTGATAAGGCGAGTTGGTGTAGATCAGAATGCTACAGGGTCTTCGTTGAAACTCTGGAGCAGATCGGTTGGAGCGTCGGGTACCGAGAAGTCGCCGTTGATGGCCTTGGCCGCATCACTCCCAACGATGTTGAGATTCTCAATTGGGTTGAGGTTCTCAATTAGTTTGTCAACGTCAACGTCAAGCAAGCGCGCAAGCGGGCTCACCCCGACAGTTCCGTCTAGTGCTCCATGAAGGCATCTCCAAGCTAACAAGGTGGGTGGCCGTCTCTGAGGCCTTGCTCCACTAACCGCTAGGAGATCACGAGCGACCTCCTCATTACTGAGGTGCTTGATCAGGCCAGTCCATCCAGCCGCTTCTAGCTGATCACGACGTTCGGTGTTGATGATCCTTAGGTTGTGGAGGCGACTGCTCAGAGTCTCGTAGCTAACGCCAAAGTTCTCCAGCATTTGTGCCAGGCTCTCTGCGCTACGACCGTATTCGTCAATGATTTTCTCAACCTCGGACTCGGGCACAAGCAGTGCAGCCGCAAACGCGCTCGCTAGGTGCTCATTATCGGATTGGGCTGGTAAGTCCGTATTGGTGTGGATCGTCGTCTGGTTGCTGTTGAGCACATGCCCCAGCTCGTGAGCCAGCGTCAACAGGGCACTAGTTTTAGGTTGGTCGGCGTTCACAAGAATGAACGAGAAATCCGCATCAGTGATTGAGAGACCTAATGGCGCGTTCTCGCCCATGCTCTCAACCATTACGTCCACGCGAAGCTTAGACTCAATAGCAGCGGCCAGTTCAGCGAGACGAGCTTCACCGCTGGATGCCAACCTCAGACGCTTCCGAGACCATTTGGCTAGCGCATCGGCATGTTGCAGCCATGTCGAATCCTGCTGCTGGGGCGGTGTGTCGGTGCGTAAAGGAGTGGGATGTCCGCCCTCGTCAAGGACTTGATGCAACTCTGCGATGGCTGTAAGCCGCAACAGTGAATCTTTGTTAGAGAACTCGTTGCCGTTGGTGCGATGAGCCGCCCCGAGGCGACCCATCAGCGAGTCGGGTTCGAGAATCGCTAGTTGTGACACACCCAAGAAGTCCGCAATGGTTCCTAGTTCGTCGGCTTTGACACTCCGCCGACCATGCTCAAGATTGGACACAGCACTGGCATCCAATCCCAACACGTCGGCAAGGTCAGCGGCTTTGAGTCCCGCAGCTTTTCTTAGTCGTCGGATTTGGTGGCCGATGCACATTCCCACAACTCAACCATAGGCACAATCTTGCGAAAATCGCAAGCCCTTTCTGGTGCAAGTGGTTTAGCGGTTCTTGCTCTTGACTGTTGCCGAGCGCTCACCCACGGCAGAAGCTAAGCCGTAAAGGCTTCATTATCGGTAAGAATCTTTGCGTGGCTTGATGGCTATGACGATGGTCTTGTCGTCGGCGGACGTATAGATGATGCGGTGTGATCGTCCTAGACGAGCAGAGCGTTTGCCCTCCAGTTTGCCGCGAAGTCGCTTTCCAAAAGCAGGTTCTTTGTTGAGTCTGCCGATGATTTCTTTAGCTCTGCTTCGCAATGGCTCCAGAAGACGCTGGAGGTCTTTGTGGGCAGATCGGGTTAGCTGTGTCACTAGGTCAGATGTCGTTGAGATCAACGAGTTCGTTTGCAGCGATTTCGGCTTCGCCCTTCTCAATAGCTTCCATGGTCTCTGGGTCAGAAAGAATGCTCAGGGTCTCTAGCAGGGCTTCCAGCTCGTCATGGGGCACAATGGCTACGACCGGTCTGCCGTGTTTGGTCACTACGAACTCTGCACCAGTGCGATCTATTTCATCAATGATCTCGCTTAGGTCGCGCCGCACATCGGTCAGCGGGGCAGTAGTTGCAGTGGTTAGGCTTTGTGAGTTCATAGCCGTAATGTACAGATTTCTGAGCTTAACGCAAATAAGGCAATCGCATGGGGGCACGCAATGAATAGCGACGATAGCTGGGCATCGGGCAACATATCGGGTGACATCATTGAACCCACTGATATGCAATGGCACTCTGAGTTCGCCGCTCGGCCTGAGAACACGAGTGGTATCGGGGTGCTGTTGTTGGACTACGGAGGGGTTTGCACCCCAAGCCCTGAGGAATTCGTTGCTGCGCTAGGCCAGGATCAGAACTTCTCACCAGTCGCGATACACGACATCACGCGCCCAGAGTGCCACTCGGTTGTGACCCAGGCAAGAACTGCTGGGATCTGCGTCGCGATCCTCAGCAACGAGATCAACCCAAAGTGGGCAGACTCGGTGGAACTTTTGGCCTCAGTTGATCACATCATTGCCTGCTCGGACAACGGTGTGCTAAAGCCAGATCGCCGGGCTTACCAACGAGCGCTCATGTTGACCGACAGCTCAGCCGAGCAGGTTCTCTTCGTGGATGATGAGCCTGACAATGTGGCCGGGGCCCGTGCTGTAGGCATGGAAGCGCTGCTGTTTGATACAGATCGCGCCGCGGACTGCTGGGCCGAGATAGCGCAGCGACTCGAATTGCCCTGAAAGCGTTGGCTGGCACTGATACGCCAACCCGTTGTCAGGATGCGCGCAGTCGAACCTCACCCAATTGGAGAGATCGGACCGTGTAGAGGCTCCCGGCAACGACATCGAAAGGCGCGGTCAACCCACCCGTGAACACACATTGGCCGCTTTCGATGTGTTCACCCTCGTCAGCGAGTGACCGAGCGAGCCAAGCCACCGCCTCCGCTGGTGAACCCATTGCTGCGCTCCCAGTTCCGTGTCGCGTAACAGTTCCGTCAGAATATTCAAGGGACGCTTCGGTCAGATCCCGCTCGGAGGCGAGGTCTTCGATAGTTGCATTGCCGATGATTACTCGGCTCGCGGAGGAGTTGTCTGCGGTGTTGTCGAGCCAAGTGAAGTCATACGACACAAACCGCGGGTCCACCACCTCAATGCCCAGCGCCCAGCCAGAGGCCAGTGAGACCACGTCTTGAGCGGTAACAGAGGGACCCTGAATCGGTTCGGCTGCGACGAAGATGACCTCGGGTTCGGCCTTCGGGTGGCGGAGTCGGCTCACGTCAAGGTTCTCGTCGATCACCTGGGACTGCCAGAGAGTTCCCCAGTTAGGGCGAGCGATGTTGAGTGCTTCTCGCATCGCCTTAGATGTCCACCCGAGTTTGTAGCCGATCATGGTGTCACCGTCAGCAAGGCGCAAGGCATCTCTCCGTCGGGCTATCGCTCTAGAGTCCGCCCATGTCAAGGTGTTGATCTTCTTTGATGGAAGTTCACACCAACCGCGCTCAAGTTCGGCCTGGCGCAGTTCGTGGGCGATCATGTCAACCGTGGCAGAGTTGATCGTGGTGGCTGCTGTCATGGGCTGCTCCTCTGTCATGGGTGTCATGGGCTGCGTCGCCGTGAACACCGACGGACGGCTTTAGCGATTGTGGTGCCGGACGGTTCATTTGAGTTCGAGTGTGCTGGCGATGTCGTACCAAGACTGAGTTGCATTGGCTATGTCGAACCACCTGCCGTCGAGTCCAGCATCAATAGCGCCCTCAACGTTACGCGGCTGATCGTCGACGAACAGCACTCGTTCGGGCGGCGCCGAGACAGTCGTGATAGCCCGTTCGTAGGCCCGCGGATCAGGCTTGAGAATGTTCGTCTCGGAGCAGTCAATGATGTGGTCGACTCCTTGAAGAAACTTGATGCTGCGCTCCCACTGCGGTCCATGGAAGGCACGCAGGTCGTTCGACAGGATCGAGACCCCCAAGCCTGCCGCGCGGGCTCTGTCCGCCACGGCTGCTGCCTCTGGGCGAACAAGTTCAGAGCGTGCTGGCTCGTACATCAGCCGCATGTAGGCAGTTAACGACAGTTCGATGCCCGCTAATTTCCCGACCTCAGCGGCGCGTTCGGCCCAGTACTCGCGTTCGGTCATGCCCTTGCCCGCAACCATTGCCTGCCAGGCTGGATCGGTACGGGGATCAAGAGGCCCCATCCATTTCAGGGTTCCAGGTGGGAGTCTGAGCCGCTTCTCGGTGACATGGTGCAACTCCACCGGATTTAGGAGACACACGCCACCAAAGTCAAGGAGGAGAACGTCGTAGCTTTGCTGCTTCATTGGTGTGTTGTGCTTGCTTGCGCTTCTTGCATCTCAGGCGTGATAGACAACCATCGCAGTGACGCTACCGCCGATTCGCGCAGTGATGTCACACTTCGTCCCGCATTACGGGACATAACATTAATTGCTCACCATGAACCCGAGACGGCGCGAAGCCGCAAGAGCCATGTGCGTGACTACTTGCGCGATTGTTTTTTGGTGTTCATCCAATCGTTCAGCCGGACCAGCGACACTGATGGCGGCTACGGCCGTCCTTCCTTGGTCACGGATCGGGGCTGCGATGGAGACCACCCCGACCGCCGATTCATGCCGGTTCGTGGCGAATCCCATTCGGCGGATGCGTTTAAGCTCAGCCCTGAAAACGCTGTGGTCGGTGATCGTGTGCTCGGTGCGTCGCGGCAAGTCCCACCCCTTGAGCAGTCTCTCCACGCGTGTGGTCGGCGTATAGGCCAGCAAAGCCTTGCCCGTCGCAGTGCAGTGGGCATCGGCTCGGCGCCCAAATTCACTAAAGAACCTTAGGCTGTGAGGGCTATTGAGCCGCTCAACGTAGACAACATGGCGCCCGTCAAGCACGCCAACTTGAACGGTTTCACGCGTCGCGTTACGCAAGTCGGTCATCGGCAACAGCACTGCATTCTGCAACGTCCGTTGCGACGGCACAGCGGCTGCGAGTTCATAAAGCACCAGCCCGAGTTTGTATCGCCCCGTCTCTGGATCCTGTTCGAGCAGTTTCTCATCAGCGAGTGTGCTGAGTATGCGATGCACCGACGACGTGGACTTGCCTAGATGAGCGGCGAGATCGGTGACACCCCAATCTGGCCGAGCTACCGTGAAAGTCTTGAGCACTGTAGCTGCGCCAGCCACAGATGTCAGACGGTTGCGAGACATTACCCAAGTATAGCTTTTTCCCGCTAAGCGGGATACTATTTTACCGCTAGCGATGGTCTCGACTACCTTTGTCTGTGTGGGGATACTGCGCCTGAGCCATGTAGACATCACTGCGCCGGATCTAGAGTTGGCTACTGCGTATTACACAGAGGTGCTGGGCCTTGATGTCAGTGGTCGAACCCGAGACGAGACCGGCGAGCGAGTGTTCCTGAAAGGCTGGGACGAGCGCGACCATCACTGTTTGGCGATTCGCCAAGACACGCGGGTGGGGATCGACCGGTTCTCCTTCAAGGTTGACCAGCCCGGTGATCTTGATGCATTTGAGACCAGTATTGAGCGCGCTGGCTCGCCGGTACGAAGAGTCAGCGTTGGTGAAGAGGTCGGACAGGGCGAATCAATCCGCTTTGAAGTCCCGTCCGGCCATGAGATGGAGCTAGTTCATGATGTCGAGAAGTTGGGCTCACGCCTGCCGTTGTTGAACCCGCCACCGATCGTGCTTGATCTGCAAGGGATCGCACCGCCGCGTATTGACCATTTGCTAGTTCATGCCGAAGAAGTAGCAGAGGCTGCCCGCTTCTTTGAGGATGTGCTTGATTTTCGGCTTACCGAGCAACTCCTTGACGGTGGCGGGCATCAGACGATCGCATTCTTGGAGAGATCAGCGAAGCCCCACGACATAGCGTTCGTCAGCGGACCCAACGGGGCGCTGCACCATTTTGCGTTCTGGCTCGACGACTGGGACCATGTTCGCCGGGCTGCTGACCTGCTGGCATACCACGGTGTCACCATTGATGTCGGACCCACCCGTCATGGCCTCACGCGTGGCAGCACGATCTACTTCTTTGATCCGCTGGGCACCCGCAACGAAGTGTTTTCCGGCGGTTATCGGCCCGATCCAGACTTTCCCACGATCACATGGACCGACGACAGGGCCGGGCGTGCGGTCTTTTACTACGAGGGCGTGCTCAACGAGCGCTTCGCGACGGTGCATACATGACTTCGCCGGGAATCTTGCGGCTCTCGCATGCGACGGTGCGGGTTCCCGATCTTGAACTGGCGCTCGCGTATTACGCAGAAGTTGTTGGACTGGTCGTCACTGGCGAAGAGGCCGAGCGTGCCTACCTGAAGGGCTGGGATGAGCATCAACATCATTCGCTCATACTCCGCAAAGCACCGACCTACGGGCTCGACAGCTTGACTTTCAAGGTTGTTGCGCGCTCTGAGTTAGACCGACTCGCCGGACGGATTGCCGCGGCCGGGCTCGCAGTGGAATGGTTTGAGCCCGGTGAGCTAGTCGCTGGCTCAGGCACGACAGTGCGATTCCTTGCGCCAAGCGGTCACATCGTCGAACTCGAGCAGGGGATGACGCAGGTAGGCAACGGCCTTCCTTTGATCAACCCGCCTCCGGCACCAGACCGTCTCGTTGGTATCCATCCGCCGCGTATCGACCACATCTTTTTGCTTTGTGAAGATGTTGACGGGGCCACGAGGTTCTTCCAGGATGTCTTAGAGTTCCGCCTAACCGAGCAGATCCTCGCCGATGACGGGCATCAGCTCACAACCTTCCTTGAGCGCAGCCACACTGCTCACGATGTTGCGTTCCTAACCGGCCCCGATGGAGGCTTCCATCATCTGGCTTATTGGGTTGACGAGTGGAACGACCTGCGCGCCGCAGCCGATGTCTGTACCTACCACGGTGTGACGATTGATGCTGGCCCGACACGCCATGGTGCCACCAGAGGCTGCGGCCTGTATTTCTTTGACCCAGCCGGGAACCGCAACGAGGTTTACACCGGTGGTTATCAGTTCGATCCCGACGACGAGCCGACCACCTGGACCGAAGCTGAGATGGGAAGGGCGATCTTTTCCTACCGGGGGCAGGTCGACCAGAAGTTCATGTCGGTGCATTCATGAGCTGTCAAGATCTTCCCACGCACATGAGCCAAGACCTTCTCGCGCGCTTGAGTATCACCGCCGACCCAGACAGCAACAGGGACTGTCCATGACCGGCAACGGCACTCAGCCACCGCCACGCAGCGACCGCTTCGATGCTCCGCTATACCTGGCACGGTTCCGCGAGCGTCACCGCGAATCACCGATTGAAGACACCGACGACGAGAGCGGTGCGGTGTCGAGTTTGCCGATCTATCTGAAGCGGTTCCGTGACCGCTCCGCAGCGCAGCCTGAACAAGATCCGCTGTGGCAGCGAGCTGATCTAGCGACCCAGCAGGCACTCACCGAAGACAACCGCAACAAGGAGGTCTCCGCACCTCCGTCTTCAGCCCGCCAGATCCTCAACGATGTTTACCTAATCCGCCATGGTGAGACCCAGGGCTACTCGACTGACTCTGGGCTCACTCCTCAGGGAGCGTGGCAGTCTCACACCTACGGGCGAACGCTGGCCCGGCGTGTTAAGTCTGGAGAGACCGTCGTGTTCCGTCATGCGGCAACCAACCGGGCGACTGAGACTGCCCAGCAGATCCATCGTGGCCTCGTAGATGGGATCGCACAATATGAGAAGGATGTCACGATTATTGAGCCGGAACCTGCCGATGAGTTCCGTAACTTTGCTTTCGTTGCCCCCGACGGTTTGAAGGACGTAACCGCCGCATTCCGTCAGTACAGCACCCTCCTTGAAGGGCATGAGCGCACTGCGGCGGGAGATCGACCGTTGTGGCTAGTGGAGATGGACCGGTTCTGGCGCACGCAGCAGGGCGGTGGCGATCCGATACAGCACTGGCTGACGGTCCCGCTAATCCACTTTGAGCCACCGTCAATGACCGTGCGCCGGTTCTGGTCGGGCATCAACCGCCTGTCCGCAGAGTTCCCTGGTGCCCGCTTGGCTATTGCCTCGCACTCCGGTTGCATCAGAGCGTTCGCTGTCTCGGCGCTCGGCTACGACCCCGGCGAGCCCTACAACACCGAGCATGTCCGAGTGAAGCTGCTGGGTGACACGCCCTGGACAGCGGGAGGCCGCGATGCCATGATCGCCTATCGCAACCGCGTGCAGGAGGTGAAAGTTCCCGACGTAGAGCAGCTCCCGCAATGGTCGGTCGATGATGAATGGGCGGGATTCCGTGAAGCGGTCTCGGCGGATGAAGGATGCCGCAGATGCGATGTGTGAGGCCTGCCCGATCATCGACTGGGCCAAAGAGCTACCGACGGTCGGTTCTTTCACAGCGAGGTTGGTGAGCGACATAATGAACGACTTCATCGTGTGGTACGACCGCTATGAGCCTGACCAGAAGCCGCTGGTGGGAGGCAAGAACGCGAGTCTCGGCGAGATGATGCGCGCTGAGATGCCGGTACCGCCCGGTTTTGCGCTCACGGTGGAGGCTTACTCCATGATCTGGCAGGATTCCAGTCTCGTAAACGATGTCAACAGTCTGCTGAGTGGCCTTGATCACGATGACTACGCACAAAATGTTGACGTTTCAAACCGTATCCGGGCCCGGATTGAAATGTCCCCGATGCCTGAGCCGGTTGTTGATGCCTTGGGTGTTGCCTATGAGAATTTGTGCGCGCACTGCGACCTTGAGAACCTCCCTGTAGCGGTGCGGTCATCCGCAACTGCCGAAGACCTCCTCGATGCCAGCTTCGCCGGACAGCAGGACACTTACCTTTGGATTTGCGGTACCGAGCCCGTTATCGAACACGCCAAACGGTGCTGGTCGTCGCTGTTCACTGATCGGGCTATCGCCTACCGCCACCAGATGGGCTATCTCAGCCATCGGATAGCGATGTCGGTTGGTGTGCAGAAAATGGTCGATCCGATCTCCTCAGGCGTGGCTTTCACCCTTAACCCGTCGAACGGCGACCGTTCCCAGGTGGCCATTGACGCATCGTGGGGTCTCGGCGAAGCCGTAGTGTCTGGCGAAGTCACCCCCGACAATTTCCTCGTCGACAAAGTCTTGCACGAGGTGTTCAAGCGTGATGTCTCCACCAAACTTGTTGAGTATCGTCTCACCACCGCTGGCGTTGTTGAGAAGGTTGAGATCGAACCCGACCGGCAGTCTCAGGCATCAGTTAGCGATGCCGAGCTGATGGCTATCGCTCAACTCGCACGCCGGGCTGAGAAGCACTACGGCTGTCCGCAGGATGTCGAATGGGCGATTGATCGGCATCTGCCTGAGGGTGAGAACGTGCTGATGTTGCAGAGCAGGCCCGAGACGGTGTGGTCGCGCAAGCAGACTCAGCCGCTTCGCAGTGGTGGAACCGACTCAATGGCATCAATCGTGTCGACGCTCGTGTCGCCGCTTCACAAGAAATCCGACACCTAGAACGCACCACAAGAACTACTACAGGTTGACAGATGTCCAGAACAACAAACAAGGAGACACCATGACAGCCAATCGTTTTGAAAGCCCCTTTGAGCTTAACGGACCCGAAGGGGTTGACGGCTGGGAGGATCTCTACTCTCCCTCCTCGTCATTTGGGGAGGCCCGGCGTAACTACGAGGACAACCGGTTCTGGTTCTGGGACTCAATGCATTGGGGTCATGCGCTGACTCCCTGGGACGCATACTTCTTTGAGGTTGCGCTCGCTTCTTTGAGCCAGATGAACAGCCGTCATTATCGGATCCCGCCTGCTGATGGAGTCGACTTCCGAATCCTCTACGGCTACGCCTACTTGTCCCCGGTCGGTGTTGACCCGTCGAAGATTGAGGATCGTGTGCCTCAGTTCATGGAACGGGCCGGGTTCTACTTCGGCAACTGGAACGACCTCTACGATCGCTGGCTTGACAAGGTGAAAGACACGATTGCTCGCATCGAAGCGCTGGACTTCAGCCCACTGCCCGAGATGGAAGACCTTGAGGTCGTCACCGGCGGGGTTGGTCTTGGCAGCGGCTTCGAGTTGCTCAAGTCGTATCACCAGTTCAAAGATCTCGTGCTAGAGGCCTGGAACTACCACTTCGAGTTCTTGAACCTCGGCTACGCCGCCTATCTGGACTTCTTCGGCTTCTGTAAGGAGGTGTTCCCATCGATCCCCGACCTCGGTATCGCCAAGATGGTCGCAGGAGTCGATGTTGACCTGTTCCGTCCGAACGAAGAACTCAAGACACTCGCCCGCAAAGCGATTGACCTCGGGATCGCCCGAGCTTTCGACGACCCCGAGCACGTTTCGCTTGATGGTGCTGCTGGTGCCCAATGGCAGGCCGCTTGGGATGCAGTGGAGAATCCGTGGTTCAACTTCACATCTGGGAACGGCTTCTACCATTTCGACAAGATCTGGAAGCAAGAGCGGTCGATCCCCTACGGCTTTATTCGCGACTACATCGCCAAGATTGAGGGTGGCGAGGACATAACTCGGCCGATTGAGGCCATCACCGCCGAGCGAGATCGGATCGTCGCTGAGTACCGTGACTTGCTCAGCAACGACGAGCAGCGGGAAGCTTTTGACTCCAAGCTCGGCTTGGCTCGGGTTGTTTTCCCTTACGTTGAGAACCACAACTTCTACATTGAGCACTGGACTATGTCGGTCGTGTGGCAGAAAGTGCGCGAACTGGGCACCACCTTGGCCAAGGACGGGTTGCTTGCCGAAGACGATGACCTGCTGTTTGTGCGCCCCGACGAGGTTGATCAGATCCTTTGGGATTACTACGCCAACTGGGCTGTGAACGCTCCGACCGTGAGCGCTGCCAAGTGGGGGCCGATAGTCGAGCGGCGTCGCGCCATCCACGCCAAGCTGTCTGACTGGAAGGCACCCAAGGCCCTTGGTGAACCGCCCGAGGTCATCACCGAGCCCTTCACCATCATGCTGTGGGGTATTACCAGCGAGTCGGTTGCGTCATGGCTGGGAACCGGCAGCGACGACGGCATCACTGGCATGGCTGCGTCACCTGGCATCGCCGAAGGGACTGCCCGCCTCGTCTTCTCGCCTGAAGAGGTTGGAGACCTCCAAGAGGGTGAGATTCTTGTTGCTCCCATCACCGCGCCAAGTTGGGCACCGGTCTTCCCCAAGATCCGGGCCTGCGTCACCGATATCGGCGGAATGATGAGCCACGCCGCCATCGTTTGCCGAGAGTATGGCGTTCCTGCCGTCACCGGGACCGGCTTCGGAACCAACATGATCTCCACCGGTGACCGGATCCGGGTCGATGGATCCGGAGGCACCGTCACCATCCTCGACTGACCCGCCGTTGTAGCCGTTGTACTCGAAGGGAGCATCACGATGATGACACAACAAGACAACGACGAACTCACTCAGGTAGGTCCTGGTACGCCCATGGGTGAAGTGCTGAGGAACTACTGGTATCCGGTTGCTTTTGTGCGAGAGCTTGATGAGTTCCCCGTGAAGGAAGTCCGGCTCCTAGGTGAGAACTGGGTAGTGTTCAAGACACCTTCGGGCGACTACGGCATCGTCGACGAGCGTTGTCCTCACCGCGGTGCGTCGCTCGCTTACGGCATCGTTGAGGATGCTGGCTTGCGTTGCGGTTACCACGGATGGTTGTTCAACACAGCCGGTGAATGCGTTGAGATCTTGGCCGAGCCGGACTCCTCTCCGAAGTTCAGAGCTGGATGCGGGGTTCGAGCTGGCAAGGCTCAGGTGCTGGGCGGGATGGTGTGGGTCTATGTGGGCGAGAGCCCGGCACCAGAACTGCCTCGCTACGAGGCTTATGTGATGAACGGCTACCGGGATATAGGCCACAGTATGTTGCCGTGCAACTGGCTCCAGATCATGGAGAATTCCGTTGATCCATACCATGTGGAGGCGCTCCACGGCAACTATTTCGAGTTTGTCGCTCGCCAGCAGGGGACCCCGATGCCGGAATCGTTCGTTGCCAACAAGCACGAGAAGGTGGCGTTTGATCCGTTCGATCACGGGATCATCAAGCGGCGTCTCCTTGAAGGTCAGTCAGAGGACAGCGACGATTGGAAGATCGGTCATCCGCTCGTGTTCCCTTACAAGATGTGGGTCGGTGGCAATGGTGTCTATCAGATGCAGATTCGTGTGCCGGTGGATGACACTCACACTTGGGCTCTGTTCTACACAGTGCATGCGCCCGACGGCTTGGAGTTCGGTGACGACCTTCCAGTTGTCGACTACGAGTACCAGTGGATCGACGACCGGGGTCGTCACATCGTCGACTACATCGAGGGTCAAGACGTGATGGCTTGGGTGACTCAAGGCCCGGTTGCTGACCGGGTCAACGAGAAGATCACCAAAAGCGACGTCGGGATACTTGCGTGCCGGCGGATGTTCAAAGAAGCGATAGAGGCAGTCAGGCGGGGAGAGGACTCGATCGCAGTAGTCCGAGAGCCGCACGATGTGATCAAGCTTCCGCTTGAGCGGTCGAAGTTTGGCCGAGGTGCCGGATTCGCGATCGACTGGATCAACGACGGCTCAATGCGTTACAGCCCGATTGCTGAAGAGATGAAGCAACTGCACATTGACGCCGCCGCAGCTCGAGAGGCTCTGGAGGCATCGTGACATCTATCGACCATGCCGCTTGGGCGGCCTACCTGCTTGCCAGCGTTGATGACCGCTCGCCGGTGGCGGCCATTACCAAGCAGATTGACGAGTTCAGTATTGACGATGCTTACGCCGTGCAGGCGGCACTGTTGGAACTTCATCTCGGTCGTGGCGACCGGCTAGCAGGTGCGAAGCTCGGCCTGACATCGGCAGCGAAGCAGCAACAGATGGGTGTCACCGAACCGGTCTACGGCTGGATGCTTGAATCTTCGGTGCTCAACGCTTCCGGCGAGGTCGAACTCGGTGAGCTGATCCATCCTCGCTGTGAGCCCGAGTTCGTGTTCGTTCTGGGCGAAGACCTTGCAGGCCCGGGCGTGACAAGCGAGGACATTCTTGATGCTACGGAGTCCGTCACCGGCGGAATCGAAGTGATCGACTCCCGATATGAGGCTTTTTCGTTCACGCTCCCCGATGTCGTCGCTGACAACACTTCGGCAGCCCGTGTTGCTATCGGGTCGAGCGCTATCGGCCCCCGCGATGTTGATCTCACCACCCTTGAGTGCGTTTTCGAGATTGACGGTGAGGTCGCAGCAACCTCTACAGGAGCGGCGCTGCTCGGCGATCCGGCTAAGTGTGTTGCCATGCTCGCCAACCATCTCGGCAGGCACGGCCAGAAACTGCAGGCCGGTTGGACCATCCTGGCGGGTGCCCCAACTGATGCCAAGCCGCTGGCTGCTGGCACTCAGGCGCGCGCTCTCTACTCCCACTTAGACACGGTCTCAATAGTGGCGAGGAGATGACATCATGCCTCTAGTCAACGTGCATTTAGCCGAAGGCCGCAGCCCCGAACATAAGCAAGCGCTGATGGTTGCCATCACTGAGGCCATGGTCAACCATCTTGGCGCACCCCGCGAATCGGTTCGGGTCTGGATCTCGGAGTTCCCGAGTACCGATTTCATGGCTGGTGGCGAGCTTCTGGCTGACAAGCAGGCACGCCTCATCGCAGAAACAACAAGCGTGGATAGTCAACCTGATGACGCAATACGTCCAGTGACCGACCGATGACCGACGACACTCGCATCGCCGAGGCTGCTGCACAACTGCGGATGGCGGCAGAGTCTGGTGTGCCATGCTCCCCGGTTAGAACGATTCTGGGCACAGATGATGACATAGATGTTGCGAACGCGGTTCAGGATCACAACACGGTCTTGGCAGTAGCAGCGGGGCGTCGTATCAGCGGCCGAAAAATCGGTCTCACCTCAAAAGCGGTGATGGATCAGGTCGGAGTTAATCAGCCAGATTTCGGCACGCTGTTTGTTGACATGGAGTACGGAGACGGGATTGAAATCCCGGCTGGGTGTCTCATACAGTCGCGTGCCGAGGCCGAAGTCGCCATCGTGCTTGAACATGATCTTGATAAGGGTGAGCATTCCTTCAACGACATCATCGCTGCGACGGCGTATGCACTTCCGTCGATTGAGGTCGTCGACAGCCGAGTAGCTAACTGGGATATTCGTATTGTTGACACTGTGGCCGACAATGCGAGTTGCGGTGTCTACGTGCTAGGCGGTCAACCGGTGCCGCTTGACCGTGTAGACCTGCGGGCGCTGACAATGTCAATGCGGATCAACGGTGTGGAGGTCTCAACTGGTGAGGGTGCCGCCTGTCTCGGCCATCCCCTGCATGCCGCCCGCTGGCTCGCCGACACGATGTGTGAGCGAGGCACGCCGCTCAAGGCGGGAGATGTGGTGATGACGGGAGCGCTAGGCCCGATGCATCCCCTTTCGGAAAGCGAGACCGTAGTCGCCGACTTGGGAGATCTCGGCACTGTGACCACATGCCTCCTGCCGCGGTCCGAGGGTGCGTTATGACTGCGCCCTCGGTCACTGCTGCGATCGTGGGGTCAGGCAACATTGGCACCGACTTGATGTATAAGTTGCTGCGGTCTGACCATATTGAAGTCCGCTGGGTTGCGGGTAAAGGCATGTCCGAAGCATCGTTCGAGCTCTTGACGATGCGGGGATGCCGGTGATTGAGGTCACCCACGGGGATGGGCTTGGAGGGTCGTCCTACAACTACGGGCACTCGTTGGTTGACGATGAGTGTGTGCTTGATCGGCTCTCGTTGGTTATGGGCTATGCCGGTGTCTATTCGAGTTTCTTGAAGCATGCATACCGTGCGGCTGAGCGGTACGGTGTGTCTGGTGCTGACATCTTGATGGAGTGCGGCAACCGAAAACTGGTCGGAGGTCAAGAGGATCAGATCATCCAGATCGCAGCCGATCTGGCAGGAGGCAACTGAGATGATCCCCAACTGGGTTGACGGTGAAGCCCGTGAGGCATCAGATTCAGCAACTTTTGAGACCATTAATCCCTGGACCCAAGAACCTCACGACAAGGTCGTCTTATCAAGCCGAACCGATGTTGCCGCCACAGTGACCGCCGCTCGGGCTGCTTTCGATGAGGGGCCTTGGCCTCGCATGAGCCACCGAGAGCGAGGGGCGCTTATGCATCGACTCGCTGACTTGATTGAGTCGCACTCAGCCGAACTCGCAGCTGCTGACTCGACTGATATGGGTAAGCCGCTCAAGGCGATGCTGTCTAAGGATGTGCCGCGTGCCGCGCAGAACTTCCGGTTCTTTGCGGATCATGCCCGTTTGGCTCCTTCTGAGATGTATCCAACCGAAGGAGGCCACCATGCCTATACCCGCTACGAACCAGCTGGCGTAGTCGGCGCGATCTCTCCGTGGAACTTTCCGTTGATGCTTGAAAGCTGGAAAGTTGCTCCGGCTCTGGCGTGGGGCAACACGGTGGTGTTGAAACCAGCCGAAGACACGCCGTCGTCGGCGACGATTCTGGCGCGTCTAGCGACCCAGGCAGGATTTCCAGACGGGGTGCTCAACGTTGTTCACGGTTGTGGCGCAGGCAGCGCAGGCGAGTTCCTTACCTCTTCGGAGCGAATCGACCGGCTTACCTTCACCGGTGAGTCTGCAACTGGGCGAATTATTGCTGCCGCTGCTGCTAAGCATCTGCTGCCGGTAAGTCTTGAGTTAGGCGGCAAGGGCGCTAACTTGGTCTTCGCAGATTGTGATCTTGATGAGGCGGTGATCTGGTCGAACAGGGCCATCTTCACCAATGCCGGTCAGGTGTGCTTGGCGGGGAGTCGGCTTTATGTCCAGTCCGCAGTTTACGACGAGTTCGTTGACCGATTCGTTGCGTCGGCTGAGGCTCTAGTTGTTGGTGCGCCGTCGGATCTGGCGACCGATATGGGTCCTCTGGCATCTAAGACGCACTTCACCAAGGTCGCTGGCTACTTGAACGACCTTCCCGATGGTGCCGTGATGCGTTGCGGTGGTGTGGCCACCGACGGATCGTGGGTTGTAAGGCCGACCATTATCACTGACGCTCCCGCCGACGCTCGCATCTGTACCGAGGAGGTTTTTGGGCCGGTTGTCACTATCCGACCTTTCGACGATGAGGCGGAGGCGGTTACTGCCGCCAATGCCAGTCCGTATGGCTTGAATGCAATGATCTTTACCGAAAATCTACGAAGGGCACATCGTGTAGCGGCGCAACTGCGAGCTGGTACGGTATGGGTGAACTGCTTTTTTGTGCGCGATCTTCGGGCACCTTTCGGTGGTGTGGGCTGGTCCGGCATCGGCCGTGAGGGCGGCAACTACAGCCGAGAGTTCTTCACCGAACCTAAGGCCGTTGTAATTGAGCCATAACAAAACGGAAGTGCAAAGCCCGCCTTCGTGTCTGAGGCCACAAGATCAGCGTTGAATGCGATGTTTGAATCAGAGCATCCTCTTTGATTTTCAGGTATCGCCAAAGAGGAGATTCTGAGCCAGAGGCAGGGAGTTTTGTGGGGCAAGGAATTTTTTACTGGATCAGGTCAAGCACCGACTCAGCGATTGCCTGCCCGAGCAGAGGTGGCACGGCGTTGCCGATCTGTTTCGCTATCTGGGTGCGTGTGCCCGCAAAGGCGAAGTCGTCGTCAAAGGATTGCAGCCTCGCTCCCTCACGAAGTGTGAGCGCACGGTCTTGATGTGGGTGGATGCACTTGTTGGAGGCCGGATGCACGAAGTTGACCGTCAGTGTCACGGCAGGCTCGTCGGGGTTGAGGCGCGAGTAGCACGAGGAGAACCCCGACGTGATCAAGTGCTGCGGAACTGAGCGGATGTTTGAGCCGGAGTGACGGATGATTTCCAGCATTCGCTCGGAGTGGTTTGTCGCAACATGCAGCTGCAGGTGTCGAGCGTTTCGACGCCGGGCGGCCTGATAGTCGTTTTGTGGTGTTAGTTCATATTGATCGACGCTATCGCCAGCTTCGACAGGGGGGAGATCTCCGATGGCCTCCATGGTGGTCAGTGCGTCGGGCAGTTTGGGTTCTTCGGTCTCAAAAAGTCCAGGTGACTTGGTGGGCGTTGGAGGCGCAAGTCGCCGAGTCTGGTTGCGAATTCCGATCGTCTTGAACTCTCCAGCGTGAGTTGGTGAAGGGAATTTCGGACGCGCTCCTCGCTGCGCCCCGATCATTACGAGCCGTTCACGTTTCTGAGGAACGCCTAAGTGGGCAGCGTTGAGGATTCGCCAATCCGACGTGTACCCGAGTCCGTCAAAACACTCCTGTATCTGCTCAATCGTGTTCCCGTAATTGTGAGTGGCCAAGCCGACAACGTTTTCCATGACGAATACCTGTGGCCTGAAGTAGTTGACGTAGGCAGCGAATTCTTCAAAGAGGGAGTTTCGTGGGTCGTCTTCCGTGGCAGATCGAAATGGCCTGATTGACGAGAAACCCTGGCATGGTGGTCCTCCCACGATGACATCGACTTCGCCGCGCGCGATTCTAGTGCGGTCCGACACAGAGCGAAGCCGCACGTCTCGTATATCCGCCTCCAAGGTCACCGCTTGCGAGTGGTTTAGTCGGAAAGTCTTCACTGCAATCTGCTGCACATCAATGCCGTACACGATGCTGAACGCTCCCGTGTTCTCAAAACCCTTAGAGAATCCGCCTGTCCCACAGAACAGATCCATCACTTTTATGCCTGCCATCTAGAGCTACCTCTATTCCTGAGAATCAACTCCGTTGCAGAGACTATAGTCTCTGCAACGGCTTCCAGAGTGACATCTACGATCATATGTCGTGGGTGTGACATCGCTGGAGGACTCTGCCGAAGAGGCGGCGAAAGCTTTCGCGCGCGCCATGGGAGCAGTCATTGCCCGCCTCCGCAGCGAGAGCGGTTGGTCGCTGGAGGACCTGGCAGATGAAGCAGGTCGCCATCGAACCTACCTCGGGTTGATTGAGCGAGGAGAGCGACATCTCAGCGTTGCGTCGGCCTTTCGCTTCGCTCAAGCGCTCGGACTTTCACTCTCCGACCTGGTTCGCCGCGTGGAAGCGCATGAGTCAGGAAAAGTGGTTCCAGCCCGATTTCCGCTGCGGGTCTCGCCACAGGACGCGGCCCGCGGAGTTGAGGCCGTTCGGCGAGTCGCCAGCTTGGACGAATACTGGATCTCCTCCGCCATTGAGGCAACCCACACAACTTTAGATTGCATTGACGAGCAACTCGTCAACACAGGGTCATCGCCTCTCGCTGAGGTAGTAGAACTCGCCAATCTGTCAGCAATTGTGGGCAATCTTTTGAGATCAGCGCTTCAGGCTAACTCCCGCGGAGCATACAGGAGCAACGTGCCTCACGCTTTCCCTGACCTCGTTTCCCAGTCCGAGGCTTCCAGCGACTTAGAGATCAAGGTCGCCTTGGAAGCCAACATGCCGAAGGGTCACTTGCCTAAACCAGGAGCCCACCTAATTTGCCGCTACGTCCTAGCCGCGCGCGACGGTACCTACTCTCGCGGTCATCGTGGAAACGTCGTATGGATCTGGGAGGCACGGCTCGGAGAAATATCCGAAGACGACTTCAATACTTCCAACACACCTGGAGATTCAGGCAAAACAGCAGCGATAAGCGCTGAAGCCCTATACCGACTCACTTGCGTCTATTACGATAAACGATTCCGCCCAATCGCCAGACCACGCGCTGGCCACGACTAAGCAGTGGCTCGCCCTGCAAAGAGCAAAGATCGCTAGGTTCAGCTTCTCAGTAGAGTTCCAGAACTCGTACGGGTTGCTGTGCTGCCACATGACCAGATCACGCGACCCGCTTTGCTTGAGGCGGCCCGGAGAGGTACGACAGAGGATGTGGCCAGCGGTGTCACAGGGCTTGCTTACAGTTTGGATCTATGGAGCACGATCTTGAGGGCCAAGCGATTGGACTGCTGCGGAAGCTAACCGGCGATCCTGCTGCGGCCTTTCGGCCCGACCAACTCAAAGCAATCGTCGCGCTGGTCAGTAATCGCAGCCGAGTGCTGCTGGTTCAGCGGACAGGCTGGGGCAAGAGCGCGGTCTACTTCATCGCCACGCAGTTGCTTCGAGATCAAGGCTATGGACCCACCCTGCTGGTCTCGCCGTTGCTTGCTCTGATGCGAAATCAGATTGAGGCTGCTGAACGGCTTGGAGTTCGTGCCCGCACAATTAACAGTTCCAACAAGCCGGAGTGGAGCGAAGTCCAAGACGAGATCAAGGCCGACAGGGTGGATGTGCTGCTCATCTCACCAGAGCGTCTAGCCAATCAGGAGTTTCGTAGTGAGGTGTTGCCGGTGATCGGGCGGCGTAGCGGGATGCTGGTGATAGACGAAGCTCATTGCATCTCTGACTGGGGTCACGATTTCCGTCCCGACTACCGCCGGTTGGTTCGAGTGTTGGATTTGTTGCCGAAGGGTGTGCCGGTCTTGTGTTGCACCGCCACTGCCAACGACCGGGTTGTTGAAGACATAACAGCGCAACTCGGTGCTGACTTCGTGCCAGTGCGAGGGCCGCTCGCCCGAGACGGACTTCGGCTTCAAGTCATTGACAAGCCAGCGCAAGCCGAGCGGCTGCTTTGGCTCGCCTCTGTGATTCCAGAACTGCCAGGTACGGGCGTCGTCTACTGCCTGACCGTTGCTGACACAGTGCGTGTTGCCGATTGGCTCATATCACAGGGCATCAACGCTAAGGCCTACAGCGGTGGGGACGACAATGATTATAGGCTGGCCCTTGAGCAGGATCTGCTCGCAAACCGTGTGAAAGTGGTGGTAGCAACATCGGCTTTGGGTATGGGTTTTGACAAGCCTGATCTTGCTTTCGTCATCCACTATCAGTCGCCAGGATCGCCAGTGGCCTACTACCAGCAGGTTGGGCGTGCTGGTCGCGCTCTGAAAGAGTCGTGGGGCATCCTCCTGCGTGGTGCTGAAGACATTGACATCCAGAACTATTTCATTGATTCAGCGTTCCCTTCGCCCGAGTTGGCTGAAGAGGTTGTGAGCTTGCTAGAGCGCCGAAATGCTTCGATGATGGCCAAGGAGATCCTTGCGGAAGTCAACGAACGTGAGGGGAGACTTGAGAAACTGCTCAAGATTCTGGAAGTTGAGGGAGCGGTAGAACGCGAAGGAAGGGGGTGGATACGCACGCTGGCTCGATGGGTATTCGACCATGAGCGAGTTGTTGCTGTCACTGAGCTACGCCGAGTGGAGCAGGAGCAGATGCGGGCTTATATTGCTTCCAATAAGTGTCGGATGCGATTGTTGCGCGGTTACCTTGACGACCGCGACACTGAGTCATGCGGACTTTGCGACAACTGCGTTGGTCGGAGCTTGGAACGTGCCTTCGCTCCTGCCGTTGTTCAGCAGGCTGTTGAATTCCTGCGCAAGTCCGAGAACGTCATTGAGCCGCGCAAGAAACTCCCGAGCGGTAAGTCGATTCCGCCGTATCACATGCTTGAACAGGGCCGAGTTCTGGCCGTCTGGGGAGATGGCGGCTGGGGCGAATTAGTGCGATCCGGTAAGCAGAAAACTGGACGGTTCGATGAGCAGCTGGTCGAAGCGGCACAAGACTTGATCAGGACCCGCTGGAAGCCTGATCTTGCGTCTGGGTGGGTTACGTATGTGCCTTCGCTGCGTCGCCCTGAATTAGTTCGCGATTTTGCCCACCGGCTGGCGCACTACCTCGGCTTGACCTGTATAGATGCGCTAAACAAAGTGAGCGACACCGAGCCTCAGAAGACAATGCAGAACAGTCATCAGCAGTACCGCAATATTGAAAGTGCATTCGAGATCGCATGTGAACTACCGTCGGGTCCAGTGCTACTAGTTGACGACATGGTTGATTCTCGCTGGACCTTGACTGTTGCCGGTGCCCTGCTACGAGCAGCAGGATCAGGTGCGGTGTTCCCGTTTGCTTTGGCTGACACAGCTGGGAGGTCGGTCACATGAGGCACGAAGATTCGTTGGCCACGATCCTGCTTGCTAGCCGTCTCTGCGCTGAGGAGGTGCAGCCCTTCAAAGCAGCAGAGTATTGGAGGTTGCTAGATGAAATTGGGGTGTGCAAGTCTGCAAGTTCCCGGCAGGAGATCAGCTCCGTCAACGGGCACTTGGATGCGTCGGGCCTCGGAGCGTTTCTTGTCAAGGGCGAAGATCAACTTGTGGGAGACCATGGCTTGCCTAAGGAAATCGCTGGTCGAATCTTCCGACTCTCGCAGCGAGCGACGGCGCTGGCCTTTGAGCTGGAGCGGCTGGATCATTCGGGACTTCACACTGTCACTGCCTTTGACGAGCACTATCCGCAGAGGTGGCTCACCCAACTCGCAGCCAAAGCCCCACCACTGGTGTATGCAGCAGGTGAGCTAGAACTGTTTGACACCCCTGGACTGGGAGTGGTCGGCAGCCGCGATGTGTCCCAAGCTGGAGGCAAGGTTGCTAGAGAGGTTGCCCGACTTGCCGCTCGTCGAAGCCTGCCGTTGGTGTCGGGGGGTGCGCGAGGCGTTGATCAGTTAGCTATGGATGCATCGCTTGAGGCAGGCGGAGCAGTGGTTGGGGTTTTAGCCGAATCGTTGCTGCGCAAGCTCAAGCGATCTGATGTTCGTAGGGCTATTCACGACGGCGGCACCTTGATATGTACCCCTTACAGCCCAGACGCTCCATTTAGTGCTGGCAACGCCATGGGACGCAACAAGCTCATCTATGCACAAGCTGAGCTCACGGTCGTCGTCGCTAGCGATGCCGACTCTGGAGGTACGTGGTCTGGTGCAACCGAGGCGCTCAAGCACGGCTACGGAACCGTCGCAGTATGGCGAGGCGATGGGGAAGGCCCCGGCAATGCGGTCCTTGAGCAGCGAGGGGCTGTGCCTGTGTCCTTTCTCCAAGACATTGAAGCGATCCTTGACGGCCCCAAACCAACAATGCAACCGAGTGCAGCATCAGTGCCCGCATTTGAGCAGCAGTTCCTGTCTCTGTAGGTGTTCTGCTCACATCAACTGAGCATCTAGGCTCGTTGGCGTGGTGGAGCCTGATTTTCTGAGGTTTGACACGCTTAGCCTCCACGCTGGTCAGCAAAGTGATCCTGCTACTGGTGCTAGGGCTGTGCCGATCTATTTCACGACCTCGTATTGCTTCGACGACGCCGAACATGCCGCAAGTTTGTTCAACCTTGAGATCCCTGGGCACATTTACTCTCGGATCTCTAATCCCACGGTGGCAGTGCTTGAAGAGCGAGTCGCAGCCCTCGAAAGCGGCGTTGGCGCAGTAGCAACCGCCAGCGGGCAGGCCGCCTTTTTCTTGGCAGTGTCCACCCTCATGGACACTGGAGGACACATTGTGGCTAGCCGCAACATCTACGGCGGCACCCACAACATGTTGAACCTGACCCTGCCGCGCTTCGGTATCACCACCACGTTCGTGAATCCCCGATGCCCCGAAGAGTTCGCAGACGCAATCACACCGCAGACCCGCCTAATTTTCGCTGAGACTCTCGGCAATCCCGGCATCGAAGTTCTTGACATCGCAGCTGTGGCCGAGGTCGCTCATAAGCACGGCCTTCCGCTGATGGTGGATGCCACCTTCTCAACGCCGTATCTGATCCAGCCGTTCGATCACGGTGCTGACATTGTGATGCATTCAGCCACCAAATTCCTTGGTGGGCACGGTGTCGCCCTTGGCGGTGTTGTGGTTGACTCCGGACGTTTCGATTGGGACTCCTCAGGTTTGTTTCCCACGATCACCGAACCCTGCGCTGGCTATCACGGCATCAGCTTCAGCGACGAGTTCGGGCCAGCAGCGTTGATCAGCCGAGCTCGAGTCGAAGGACTACGCGATTTTGGTGCTTGTCTGAGCCCGGTCAACGCGTTCCAGATCCTGCAAGGCATAGAAACGTTACCTGTCAGGATGCAACGCCATGTTTCCAACACTGAACTACTAGCCGAAGCCCTGGCAGCCGACGACACAGTGACCTGGGTTTCTCATCCTTCAAGGCCGGACCATCCCGACCACGAACTAGCCGCGGCGCTCTACCCGAAAGGTGCTGGAGCCATTCTCAGTTTCGGTATCGCTGGAGGTCGTGAAGCAGGTGCCAAGTTCATTTCCGCGGTTCGTTTGGCTTCGCATCTCGCCAATGTCGGTGACGCCAAAACCCTTTTGATCCACCCTGCGAGCACCACACATCAACAAATGTCCACCGAAGATCTGCAAGCCGCTGGAGTGGGTGAAGACTTAGTGAGGGTCTCAGTCGGCTTGGAAGACCCTCAAGACATCATCGAAGATCTGCAGCGGGCCCTTAAGGCCTCGCAACGCTAACTGAGCGCCGACGAGGACGCGAACACAAAATGGAGTCTCTCATAGACGGCAAGCGGGTGCGGTATGCCACCGGCGGCAGAAGCCTCGGCAGCGATGAGCCTGCGGTGGTGCTGGTTCACGGCGCTGGCTGTGATCGCACAGTGTGGCAACTACAGACCCGCTGGATAGCGCATCACGGATACCGGGCGGCAGCATTAGACCTGCCCGGGCATGGCGGCAGCGACGGTCCCGCATTAACCAACATCACCGAGATGGCAGCATGGCTGGCCGAGACCGTGAAGAGCCTGGGTTTGGCACCGGCGCATCTGCTAGGGCACTCCATGGGCAGTTTTGTGGCGTTAGAGGCCGCGGCGCAGCACCCAGAAATCGCTCGCTCTCTAATATTGCTCGGCGTTGCGGCAACGATTCCAGTTCATCCAGAGTTGCTGTCAGCTGCTACCGACGGCGACCCGCTCGCCGGGCAGCTCATCACCTCATGGGGGGTCGGTAGTCGTGCCCGAACTGGAGGGCACGCATCTCCAGGAATGTGGCTGATCGGTTCTAACATTTCACTGCTGGAGCGCTCCGCGTCGGGAGTGCTGGCTACCGATCTTGTGGCTTGTCAGGCCTACGACCGTGCCGAAACGGCTGCGGCTCAAGTGAAATGTCCGGTCACCTTGTTGCTGGGCAGCGAAGACAAGATGACACCGGCCCGTGCCGCTCAACCGTTGACGCAGGCGTTCGGTGAAGGTCCCGCAAATGTGATCCAACTTCACCAGGTGGGTCATTTCATGCAGGTTGAGAGCCCCACTGCGGTTCGTCAAGCCATCAGCTCAGCGCTGTCAGCTGCGGCGGTCGCAGTTCCCGAACATTCGTGACGAAAACGGCAGCGATGAAGCGCGGCTCTATCGCACTAGCCTCAAAGCAAGGTTCGGATCCGAGCATGTCCGATGTGTGCATATCTTTTGTGAGCGCGTCGGAGGACTAGGCGGAAGGCAAAGGAGCAAAAATGGTTGAACGAGGCTCATCGGCTTGGCATGCCTGGGTGGTAGCGATATTCGAAGACCCGATAAACCAGTCCCGACCACGAGTTCTTAGGGCTCTCGCAGAATGGGCAGCCGCATCAGTAGCGGTGCATAGCGATGTCTACGCAGGTATTTCCGCTGGCTACGCCGCAGTTTCGCGTGCCTCGGAATCTCCTGAGACCACTGCTCACGCTGCAAGGTTGGCTATCTGGCATGCGGTTACTTCGCTGCGCCAGAGCAGCCCCGATGATGTGGATGTCTGGCATTTTGAGCTGCATGCAGCAGGCGAGCTGATCGGTTTGCGTTTGCCGGATCGCCCCAATCCTGAAGGCACCTCAATCAGCGGCTAGAAACCGAGACCGCCTCTAGCGGCTCAAGTAAGTGGCTCAAGCGCTGTCTTGCGCGAGGTGCCAGTCAGCCGATAGCGAGGTGGTGATCAACCGATCTCGTCAGGCATTTCGGCTTTACGCCTCGCCACGTAGTCGCGCAACTCTTCATCTATCGTATCATCAATCGGTGGTGGTTCGTAGTCAGCCAAAAGCTGTTTCCAGCGTGCATTAGCCCGATCGGCAGCAGAAAGCGAACCCTCGTCAAGCCACTGCTCATAGCTGGCACAGTCGGCAATGTCTGAGCGCCAGAAAGCTGTTTCAAAGTTGGCCAGCGTGTGCTGATTGCCCAAGAAATGTTCGCCCTGAGGATTGGTGAAGAACGCCTCCATCGCTTGGCCGTTGTCGCTTACGTCCACGCCTTTCGCTAGAACCTCCATAGCCCCAAGCTGGTCGGCATCAAGGATCAGCTTCTCGTAACCCAACGCCAGCCCGCCTTCCTGCCAGCCAGCGGCATGGAGCACGAAATGGACTCCGGCCTGCATCGTTGGCAACAGAGTGTGAGCCGACTCGTAAGCTGCTTGAGCGTCGGGCAGCTTCGAAGCGGTGAACTGACCCCCCGAACGAAATGGCACACCCAAACGCCGCGCCAGAGCAGCCATCACATAGATCGCCTGTCCAGACTCGGGAGTGCCGAAAGTGGGTGCGCCTGTCGCCATTGACATTGACGCAGCGAACATGCCGAACACCATCGGCGCGCTAGGGCGCACCAACTGCAGATAAGCCATGCCCGACAGCGCCTCGGCCAGAGCCTGAGCAGCTAAGCCAGCAACTGTCACAGGTGCCATCGCTCCGGCCAGAATAAATGGGCTGATCATGCAAGCCTGATTGGCGCGGGCGTAGTTGGTGGCCGCCCCCAACATGGTGGCATCCCAGCGCATCGGCGAAGCAGCGTTGATCAATGAGGTCATCACCGTGCGGTCGGCTAGATCCCCGCCGAAAGCGATGCGGGCCATCTCAATAGAGTCTGTGGCTCGTTCGGCTGCGGTCACCGAACCCATAAACGGTTTGTCGCTGTAACGAATATGTGAATACACCATGTCAAGATGACGCTTATTGACCGGCACGTCCACCGGCTCGCACACGGTGCCTCCGCTGTGATGCAACTGCGGCAACGAGTAGGTGAGCTTCACCACATTTTTGAAGTCCTCCAGCGTGGCGTAACGCCGGCCATTGTCCAGATCCATCACGAAAGGCGACCCGTAGTTGGGGGCGAAAACGGTTGCGTCGCCGCCCACTTGCACGCTGCGAGCCGGGTTGCGTGCGTGTTGGGTGTAAACCTCTGGGGCGTTGTCGGTGATGATCTGACGACACAAGCCCGGCGGGAACTTCACTAACTCACCGTCGACATCGGCACCCGCGTCGCGCCACAGTTCCAGCGCTGATGGAAAGCCCTGAAAAGCGATCCCCACCTGAGACAGGATCGTTTCGGCGTTGCGTTCGATCATCGCAAGGCTCTCGTCGTCGAGGATGTCCACGGGAGGCACACGGCGTAGCAGATACGGCGCAGCAGGAGTTGATGTTGCTCTAGCGGCTTGCCGGGCGGCGCGACCGCCGCCTCTGCGTCTAGGCCCCCGACCCGCCGACGGCTCGTTTGGTGTTGCTGGTTCGTTTGGTGTTGCTGGTTCTTTCACTGCTGCCTGCGCTCTCGTTGTGGTTGTTGCTTGCGTCTGCGCTGTGCGTGCGCTGGCTCTAGATGATTGGTTTGAGACTCATCTGCTGGCGGCAAGTTCACCATTTCAGCCAGATGCGGGGTGGGTTCCGTGGCATGAGGGAAAGCCATGGCTGCCACGAACAGCTCCTGAAATCGGGGTTCAGTGGCTGTCTCAATCTTCGTTACCGACTGCACTAGTTGTTCAACCTCGCAGCGTTGTTGCCCTGACAAGAGCATCCTCACAGCCCCGACCCCAGAGGCGTTGCCAGCGGCTTGCACCTGCTCTGCGGGCATGTCGGGCACGAGTCCCAACACCATGGCCCGCACCGGATCAATATGCGCGCCGAAGGCACCGGCAAGACGGATCTGAGCCGCTTCAGCAGTGTTGGCATGGTCACGCAGCAGATCAATGCCAGCCCGCAGCGCAGCCTTCGCTAGCTGCACCGCCCTGACATCGTTTTGCGTGATTGACAGCAGCACCGGCTCGGCCTGCAGCACATAGCTGAAAGTCCGGCCTTCGCTAACGATGCGCGACGAGCGGCTTTGATCGGCGGTGATCACCCCGCTGCGGTTGATAATTCCCGCCAGAAACATCTCGGCGATCACTTCGATTATTCCCGAGCCGCAAAGCCCCGTGACGTTCAGACTGTTCGCCTGCAACGCCGATTCAAAGCCTGGATCGTCGGACCAGAGGTTACAGCCGATCACTTTGAAGCGAGGTGCCCAAGTATCGGGATCAATCCGAATCCGTTCGATAGCGCCCGCTGCGGCTCTCTGCCCGCAGCTGATTTCGCCACCCTCAAAGGCGGGACCTGTGGGGCTCGAAGCTGCCAGCACACGGTTCCGATCACCAAGCACGATCTCGGCGTTGGTGCCCACATCCACTAACAGCATCGGCTCTTCGCTGCGATGCGGCCCCTCAGCCAAAGCTGCCGCAGCCGCGTCGGCACCCACATGGCCAGCTATGCAAGGCCCCACATAAAGCGCTGCGTTCACCAGCGAAACCTTGATGTCTAAAGCTTGAGCATTCACGGCTTCACTCACGGTCAAAGTGAACGGCGCAGCGCCTAAAGCTGTCGGGTCAAGACCCAACAGCAGATGATGCATCACCGGATTTCCGACCACCACCAGATCATGCACCTCGCTGCGGTCTATGTCAGCCTGCTGGCACAACTCGCCCACGAGTTCGTCAACAGCGCCACGCACAACTTTGGTCAGATCGGATCTGCCGGTCGGGTTCATCATCACATAGCTGACGCGGCTCATCAGGTCTTCACCGAAACGGATTTGTGGATTCATTTGCCCTGCTGTCGCTACAACCTCACCGTTGCAGAGATCCACCAGATAGCCAGCGATGGTGGTCGAACCGACATCAACAGCCACACCCCACGCTCCGTCGCTGTAGCCGGGTCGCACATCTACTACGCGGCGGCGGTTATGCACCACCGCTGTCAACACTGGTTGAGTTTTCGTGGCGACTTCTTGTGACAGAGATGCCTGCGCTGGCAGCGACAACTCCAAGTCTTTCAGGTGCCAATCTGTTGCCAGAGCCTCAGTGAGACGGTCGCTTGCTGTGGTGCTCTGGCTCGCAGCTGCGTCGGGTAGTTCCACGTAGTGCAGCGTCACCAGCGGATCAATCACAGCCTCGCCCAGATCAATTGACTTGCACACCACTGGGCGATGCAGTTGACTCGCCGTGGGAATATCAATGCTGGCATCGGCTTGCACAACGGCTTGACAGCCCAGCCTGTGGCCTTCCTCCAGATAACGCTTCCCGCGATAGTTCAGTTCGACCTCGCCGGGGCTCGACAGAACGTCAGCGTTGGCAGTGGAAATTTGGCAGCGTCCGCAAAGACCGCGCCCGCCACATACCGAATCCAGGTCCGCTCCGGCGGTTCGGGCGGCGTCCAGAACGGTCGCTCCAGCCGCTACCGAGACGCGCAATCCTGACGGGTTGAACACCACCTGATGCACTTGTTGCGGATCCCAGCCACCGTTCTTGACGAACTCGTCAAGGCGTTGACGGGGGAAGGCTTCTTCTAGCGATGCCGCAGCGGCTGAAGCTGCAGCTTCAGGGTCGTCTGAAACCGCAGAAAGGTCGTCGTTGATGCCGCTTATGTCACCCATAGGGATTTCACGGCGATGCCACTCACCGACATACTGCGACGCTTGGGTTTTCCCAGCGATCATCGCCGCTTTATCGATGGCTTTCTGGAAACGTCGCGGCAAGATGCGTTGCACCCGGTCGGGGCCAGACCCGTAGTTGATTTGAGCGGGTATGTCACGCCAGCTGATTAGTACCAGATCTGCACTACTTCTGCGTCGCCTGCTGTGGTTGCGAGCAGTTGAGTTCATGCTGTGAAGCGCCGTGCCGATACCAGTTCTTTGGCGGTTTCGGCTGCCACAGCAGCGTCGCGGCAGTAGGCATCTGCGCCGATGGCTGAACCGAACTCTTCGTTGAGTGGTGCTCCGCCAACCAGGATGATGTAATCGTCGCGCAGGCCTTTCTCAACAAGAGTGTCGATCACGACTTTCATATAGGGCATTGTGGTGGTTAGTAGCGCCGACATCCCCAGAATGTCGGGCTTGTGCTCGTTTAGAGCTGTCAAGAACTCGTCGGCGTCGGTGTTGATGCCTAGGTCCCACACGTCAAAACCGGCACCCTCAAGCATCATCGCCACTAGGTTCTTGCCGATGTCGTGAATGTCGCCCTTAACTGTGCCGATCACCACACTGCCGACGGGTTTAGCACCGGTCTCGGCAAGAAGTGGGCGCAGGATCGCCATGCCAGACTTCATAGCATTGGCCGCCAGCAGAACCTCCGGCACGAAGAGGATCCCGTCACGGAAGTCAACGCCCACGATGCGCATGCCTTCCACCAAGGCATCGTTGAGCACTTTGTCGGCTGAGCAGCCCCGTTCCAGCAAAATATTGACACCTTCGACTATTTCTTCGCCCAGCCCGTCATACAAGTCGTCGTGCATCTGAGCGGTGAGTTCGCTGTCGTCAAGGCTCGCTAGATCAATGTCGTCGCCTGCTTCGGGTTCGTCAGCAGCAATGCTTGTCATCTGTAAAGCTTCGTTCATCTGTAAAGCTTCGTTCATCTGCTTGGACTTGTCATCTGTCTAGCCTTGTCACTACACAGCCTCCGAATGGCTGTTTTGGCCTTTGTCGTGTTCTCGGTCATTCGGGCTGTTCGCATTATGGAAATGTTTCACGATACGGAACAAACTTTAGTGTCTGAGCGAACAGGCGGGCTACCGCATTGCGTAGTTCGTGAGCTTGAGCAAGCGCGCTGCTGTGTCGCATCATCTGGATGAGCAGGCGGATGGCTGCTATGTGCAGAAGCGATGCTTGGGCGGCTGGCGTTCCTGTGATTGCAAGCGGCCCTAGCATTGGCCGTTATGGCTGAAGCGACCGCCGCTGAAATCCCTCCATATCGTTACGACGCTCAACTCGCAGCCCAGATTGAGAGTTGCTGGCAGGATCGTTGGGCGGCTAGCGCTATCCACGAGACCCCCAATCCGGTCGGGTTGCTGGCATCTGAGCAGGACTCTGCCGACACAGCCGGCAAGTTGTTCGTTATGGACATGTTCCCGTATCCGTCGGGATCGGGACTGCATGTCGGTCATCCTCTCGGCTATATCGCTACCGATGTGTATGTCCGTTTCAAGCGGATGTGCGGTTTCAACGTGCTCTACACGATGGGTTTCGACGCTTTCGGACTGCCCGCCGAAGAGCACGCTCGCCAAACCGGGCAGCATCCTCGGGCCAACACCGAAGCCAACATTGACAACATGCGTCGCCAACTTGACCGGCTCGGCTTGAGTCACGACAAGCGGCGTGGCGTGGCCACCACCGATGTCGACTACTACCGCTGGACGCAATGGATCTTTCTGCAGATATTTAACTCTTGGTTTGATTCCGACACTTGCCGAGCTCGACCGATAGCGGAACTGGTTGAAGAGTTCTCAAACGGTGTCAGACCGATGCCTGACGGAGGGCGCTGGGAGCGGCTTAGCAGCGCCGAGCAGCGTCAACTAATCGACTCGCATCGCCTGGCTTACGTGGCTGACGCTCCTGTTAACTGGTGCCCGGCTCTGGGCACGGTGCTGGCTAATGAGGAAGTCACCAACGAGGGCCGCTCTGAGCGTGGTAATCATGAGGTATTCAAACGTCCGCTAAGTCAGTGGATGATGCGTATCACCGCCTACGCCGACCGTTTGCTGCAAGATCTGGAACTGCTGGACTGGCCCGAGTCGGTCAAGACCATGCAACGCAACTGGATCGGCCGCTCCGAAGGTGCCTTGATCCGCTTCGCCACCACCGGCGGTGCGGAAGCTCCTGCCGGCGGTTCGGTCGCTCCCGCCGTTGAAATAGAGGTCTTCACCACCCGGCCCGACACTCTTTTCGGTACTACCTACATGGCTCTCGCCCCAGAGCACCCCCTAGTTGATCAACTCACAGCCGAAGCCTGGCCCGACAGTGCCGCCGAATCCTGGAAAGGCGATGCAGCCACTCCCCGACAAGCAGTGGCTGCCTATCGGGCACGAGCCGCCGACATGAGCGATGCCGCCCGCGGCGACTCCAAAACCGGCGTGTATCTCGGGGTTAATGCGGTGGTGCCCTTCAGCAACGTGGCGGTGCCGGTGTTCATCGCCGATTACGTGCTGATGGGTTACGGCACTGGCGCGGTGATGGGAGTGCCTGGCGAGGATCAGCGCGATCATGATTTTGCTGAGGCATACGGGCTCAAAGTGATACGCACCGTTCAACCGCCTGCGGATCATCCCGAGCATCTGGCTTACACCGGCGACGGGCCGTCGATCAACTCGCTGTTCCTTGACGGGAGCAATGTCGCTGAGTCGAAGGCTTTGATCTTGCAGCGTCTGCAAGAGGCCGATGCTGGTCAGTCGGTTGTCAACTACCGGATGCGGGACTGGCTGTTCAGCCGGCAGCGTTACTGGGGTGAACCCATCCCAATCGTGTTTGATGAGCACGGCCCGGTGGCTCTGCCCGAGGAACTGCTGCCGTTGGAGCTGCCTGAGTTGATGGACTGGGCACCTAGAGCGCTGGCCCGAGACTCCGACCCAGAGCCACCGCTGGGTCGGGTTAACGAATGGCTCGACGTGGAACTAGATCTCGGCGATGGTCTTCGTCGCTACCGGCGTGAACTTAACACCATGCCGCAATGGGCCGGTTCGTGTTGGTATTACCTGCGTTATTTAGATCCCACTAACCCTGAAGTATTGGTTGACCCCGAGGTTGAGTCGTATTGGATGACTAACTCGACCAATGGTCCTGAAGTTGGCTTGGAAGGATCTGGAGGCGTTGATCTGTATGTGGGCGGGGTCGAACATGCGGTGCTGCATTTGTTGTATGCCCGTTTTTGGCACAAGGTGCTTTATGACCTGGGTCATGTGAGCGGCCCAGAGCCTTTCAAGCGTCTCATCAATCAGGGTTACATCCAGGCGTATGCATTCAAAGACTCTCGCGGTGTCTATGTGCCTGCAGATGAGGTTGAGGGTTCAGTTGAAGCCGGTTTCAATCATCAGGGCCATCCAGTGACCCGGGAACTGGGCAAGATGGGCAAATCGCTCAAGAATTCGGTCACACCCGACGACATGTATGTCTCCTACGGTGCCGATACTCTACGACTCTACGAGATGTTTATGGGGCCGATTGACCAGGATCGGCCCTGGGAGACTCGTTCGGTGGTGGGTTCGCAGCGTGTGTTGCAGCGGGTTTGGCGCAACATAATTGACGAATCCAGCGGCGAACTGCGTGTCAGTGAAGATCCGCCCGATCAGGAACTGCTGCGGCTGCTGCATCGCACTATTGACGCGGTCAGCCGCGACATGGAAGCGATGCGTTTCAACACTGCTATCGCCAAACTGACCGAACTCAACAACGAACTAACCCGCCGAGGTGAGCCAACACCCCGTGAGGTAGCAGATGTGCTGGTGAGAATGCTGGCACCGCTGGTTCCGCATTTCGCTGAGGAACTGTGGCATTGTCTTAACGGCGCTGATGCTCACTCGGTGACTCAGGCTAAGTTCCCTGTCGCTGATGCTGGGTTGCTGGTGGCTGACACAGTTGAGGTGCCGGTGCAGTTAAACGGCAAGATCCGCGGTCGAGTAACGATCACCGCCGACGCCGACGAAGCGACAGCGGTGGCTGCGGCGTTGGCCGAACCGAACGTGGCCGCCCACGTTGCTGGCCGTGAGTTACGCAAACAGCTTTACGTCGCAGGGCGCATTATCACTTTGGTGGTGTGAACCGCGACCCTGCTGTGACCTGAGAGCGACGGTGTGACCGGCCACAGCGAACTGTCGATCTCGCAAGCTCGCCGTATCGCGCTTGCGGCTCAAGGCTTTGCTGATAGGTCGGTGGCGGGTCGTGTGGATCGTCGTCATCTGCGCCGAGTAATGGGTCGGTTGAAGCTGCTGCAGCTTGATTCTGTGCCGGTGGTGATGCGCACCCAGTATCTGCCGCCGTTCTCTCGCCTGGGTTGCTACGACCCGAGCTTGCTTGACCGGATCGCATACCACCATGACGAATGGTTCGAGGCTTGGGCGCATGAGGCTTCGCTTCTGCCGGTAGCAGATGAGCCGCTGCTGCGCTGGCAGAAGCAGCGAGCTCAACAAGGTCACACCTGGCGCAATCTCGTGGAGGTTGCTCGCCGTGAGCCTGCCTATGTAGACGAAGTGCTGGCCCAGGTGCGACAGCGGCCGTTGATGGCAGGGGAGTTGTCGGATCCTCGGCGTCGTCAAGGTGAATGGTGGGGGAGCCGTTCGTTGGGGTCAATAGCGCTTGACTGGCTGTTCCGCATTGGCGTGGTAGGGATTCGACGGCGCGGTAACTTCATCAAAGAGTTCGATCTGATTGAGCGGATCGTGCCTTCTGAGGTTTTGGCGGTGCCCACGCCGCCAGAGGGGGAGGCGCAGCGCGAACTGCTGGCTCGCTCCAGTGAAGCTCTCGGTGTGGCTACAGCTAGTGATCTCATTGATTACTACCGTCTGCCGTTGCGTGAGGGTCGCCAACGGGTTGCCGAACTCACCGAAGATGGACGACTACAGCAGGTAACGGTGCATGGCTGGGATGAGCCTGCCTACCTGCATCCTGCTGCGAAGCTGCCGCGTGCGATTGATGTGACCACGGTGCTGTCGCCTTTCGATCCGGTGGTGTGGAACCGGGCTCGGGCGCTGCGGCTGTGGGGCTTTGATTATCGCATCGAGATTTACGTGCCTGCGTCGCAGCGGGTTTATGGCTACTACGTTCTGCCGGTGCTGCACGGTGAACGGCTAGTGGCCCGCCTAGATCTCAAGACTGATCGAGCCGCTGGAGTGTTGCGAGTGCTGGGCGCTTTCGCCGAAACCGGCATTGACCGTGAAACTGTGGTGGAGCCTTTGCGATGCCATCTAGTTGAACTCGCCCGTTTCGTGGGCGCAGATGAAGTCGTGTACGCCAACCGCGGCAACCTCATGTCATACTTAACGAACTGACCAAAACAAGCTGGCGCTCCGTGTAGCGCCCACCCAGTTTGTCTAACTAAACCGTTTGGCCTAACTGAGTTGTCTAATTGGGTTGAGATCTTCAACTTGGTTCAGACTCGGATTACATCCAGGTCGCTAATTAACGGAAAATCGTGATCGTGAGTGACTACCGGCACTCCAAGCGCCATGGCGGTTGCGGCGATCCAAGAGTCGTTGACCGGCATTTTCAGCCTCTGATCGTGCAGCATGACACGGAGCTTTGCCCAGGCCGAGGCGACGCTGCCATCAATGGGCACCGGTTGCAGAGACAGCGCTGCCTCAAGTGTCGAGAGTCGTCGGTTGCGGGTTTCTGTGTCATTAGCTGCAAGGACACCGCAGCGTAGTTCGCCGATTGTGATCACCGAGACGGCCAGTTCCTCTGGGAGTGAGTCCTCAAGGAACGACCGATCAGTTTCTTGGGCGATGAAGATTGAGGTGTCGGCGAGGCCGCGACTCACGACCACGTCAAGTCGTCGGTCGTCTCGTCTGCCAGCGCAGTCAGGTCAGCGGCCAGCTTGGCATCGGCTTGATGAGCCAAAACATCACGGACAAAGCGGCTTCTTTTCATCCATGTTGGCCTTGCCGCGATCGGAGCCAATTCCGCTACAGGTTGACCGTTCACAGTGACAGTGATGTGCTCTCCGTCGGATACTCGGTTCAACAAGGAGCGGGTTCTATTGCGTAATTCGCGTGATGCAATCTCAGCCATGCGACAATCGTAGCATCGTTGCTACGCATGTTCCAGACGGCCATTACGCACGGTGATCCACTTCGGCTATTGCCTAACAGGCCCCGATAGACAGCCTGTGTTCGAGTGCTGGGCTACTTGGTGACTAGGTAGTGGGCTAATTCCGTCTCAGTCATCTCGTGTATGCCTTCGGGTGGCGCTGACTGGATCGTGAAAAAGTAGAAGTCCCGACCTAACTGCTCGCCGAGCATCTCTGTGAGAAAAGAGATCAAGTGGTCGTGGGCGGGATCGTCCCCAGCGAGTTCGTCGGCACCGCAGCGGCACCCCAGCGGCACCTCAGGATGAGGTCGGTCACGCAACGAGCGTGGCTGGTATCGGCTGATATACAAAGTGCTGTGAGGATTGCTGTTCTCGTGAAACAGATTCCTGCTCCGGTCGAGTTACAGATGCAGGACGGGCGCTTGATACGAGACGGTGTGCCGTTGGAGGTGAACGCCTATTGTCGAAGAGCCAACGCTAAGGCGGTGGAACTGGCTGGCACCGACGGCGAGGTAGTGGTGTTCACGATGGGGCCGCCTGCGGCGGCGGACGCTTTGCGGGAGATGATCGCTTGCGGCGCTCATCGTGGCGTGCATCTGTGCGACGCGGTTTTTGCTGGCAGCGACACTTTGGCCACTGCGGTTGCGCTGGCTGCCGCTATTAGGCGTGAAGGCCCTTTCGACTTGGTGCTGGCTGGGCTCAATTCGCTTGACTCCGACACTGGGCAGGTGCCCGTCGAGACGGCCGAGTTACTGGGCCTGCCTTTCGCATCCGGGGTGCGACACCTAGAAGTCACCGACGGAGCTTTCACTGCCCGGCTGGAGACCGACGACGGCTACCGCACAGTCACCGGGAAGCTCCCCGTCGCTTTGTCTGCGGCTGAACGGCTGTGCGCGCCGTCAAAGGCACCGCCTGAGGTGCGCGCTGATGTGGATGAAGCCCTCATCCTTCGCCTGGCCGCTGATGACCTTGACGTGCCCGCCGAGCAGCTCGGAGCTGCGGGCTCGCCAACCTCGGTCGGTCAGGTGCGGATGCTGACAGCCACTCGCAAAGCTCTGCGTGCTTCATCGGTGGCTCAGGCTGTGGACCTGCTCAAGGAGCTGGGTGCCTTCTCCGACTGCGATGCCAACGAAGACGCTGACGAACCTGACGACGCTCAAGGTGATACCACCGGCGATATCCAAGCCGATAATCAAGGCGAGACCCGAAGCAATGACCTGCACGACATTTCGCCACCTAATGCGTTCATGCCGCGCTCCGACACCGGCGGACTGCCTGCTGCCGATGGCGAACGTTCAGTGTGGTGTTTCTTCACTGAGGCCAGCATGGGTGCGGAACTGCTGGGCGAGGCCGCAGAACTGGCTGCCTGGATATCTGGAAGCGTCACTGCGGTCACCACAATCGCCGACGCGGCCTGTGGTCAAGATTTCGCATCAGCGGGTGCGGATCGGATCATCGTGATCGATTCAGCGACGGAGCCCTCCGAGCAGGCCGATGCTTTGGCGGCGGTCGCTGCTGAGCACTTGCCGTGGGCTTTGCTGGTGGAAGGGACCCGCTCGGGGAGGGTGGTGGCCTCCATCGTGGCAGCCCGCTGCGGTTGGGGGCTCACCGGCGACGCAGTCGGGCTTGAAGTCGGCTCCAACGGAAGGCTGGTTGCCTGGAAGCCCGCCTTCGGGGGCAGATTGCAGGTGCCTATTGTGTCTCGTTCGCCGGTTCAGATGGCGACGATCCGACCTGGGGTGCTGGCTCGTCGTCCGCCTCGCTGCAACGCAGCACAACCCCGGGTTGAGACACTGCCTACTCCTGCGCCTTCACCGATTCGCACGGTTGCCAGCGAGCAAGACGATGACGACATCGGCGAGCTGCGCCGAGCCCGTTCGGTGGTGGCTGTCGGTGTGGGAGTCCCACCCGACGGTTATCCGGTGATTGATGAACTGCGAGCCGCGCTCGGGGGAGCTGCGCTTGGTGCCACCCGCAAGGTCACCGATCAGGGTTGGGTGCCACGGGGCCGTCAGATCGGTGTCACAGGCCATTCTGTGGCACCGCGTCTGCTGGTTGCCGTAGGTGCTAGTGGCCGTTTCAACCACACCGTGGGTTTCCGCAACGCTGGCACGCTCTTGGCGATCAACTCCGATCCCGAAGCGGAGATCTTCGATCAGGTCGATGTCGGCCTCGTAGGTGAGTGGCAGCGCATAGTTCCCGAACTCACTGCCGAGTTGCAGCGCCGAGCGATCCCCCAACTCCAACCAATCAGCTAACACTAACCATCGAGAGAACACCGTGACAGGCACACAGACCGCCAGCGCGGGTGGTAGATGTTCACTCGTGGTCAAGGACTGAGGGCTCCGCCAACAGCGCGTTGATCTTCGGCTTGGTGCGGATTTGAATGTTTTGCTGCCTATTGATCTGTGGGCTGAGTGCGCTGCGGCTGATGAGGTTGTTTGCTATGTAGTGGGGCGGATTGTGGTCATTTCCATTCCTGTGGCGGTGATGATTTTCACTGCTATCTGGGCTCGTTCGGGCGGGTCGAACGGGGCTGAGCGCATTGCTGTGAGGGCTTCGAGTTCAGCATTGTCGGCGTTCTTGCCGAGTTCTTTCAGCAACTTTTTGATCTGACGGTCGTTGCTGGCACCAGGGAAATGAATACGTCGCGCAAAGAAACTCTCACCGTCGTGGTCGGTGTCGATCATCCAGCAGGCCACATCATCAGGACCTCCCGCAGCTGCGTTACCGGTGGCTGGGTCGAACGTGTCGTAACCCTTCACCTCCACGGTGATGCGACCGCTCGGATCGCTGCTGATCTCAATGTCGGGTTCGCCGATGATCACGAACGCCTCATGGCCGGTTTCATCTGACAGTTCACGGATCATCAGGTCACGGTTCATCTGTGCTCTGGCAACCTGGATGCGACCCACCTTCGGCGGAGCGTCAGCCGCATACGCGTAAGCCACCGTCAACAGCAGATCAGCACGTTCGGCGCTGTCGGTGATCTCTCTGGCTGCTTCACGAATCATCTCAGCGGGGACAGTCACATCCTCCGCCGCCACCATCACCGCAGCCGTGTGCTCAGCGACACCGCTGTCAACGGTGTAGATGGCCTTGAAGGCAAGCAAGTGCCCCGAACTATCGCCTGGCCATGGCTCCAAAGCGCGAATAGTGATGTCGGCGCTGTCACGACCGCCTTTCACAGTGTGGTTCAACAGCGCTGACTGCACCGCCTCCAAAAAGTCGTCGTGCGCCACCACACTCTCGTCGTCGCTGCCCTCCAACGGGATAACCGTCGCCCAAGGTTGCTCGCTTTCCACTGTCAGCGGCGAAGCCACACGAGTAACAGCACGCTTGCGGCGAGGCTGATCTACCAGCATGATCGGATCAGGGTCAAGGTCATACGCCAGCACGCTGGCTGACACTTGCGGCGCGCGTTCGTAGACGAACCCGGCTGCTGGATCATCACCCCAGCCACCTTCAGGCGGATCGGCTGGATCATTGCCAGAGAGTTCTGCTTCCTGGCGGGCACCGTCGGCGGAGTCGGCCAGCGTCCAGTAAGGGAACACCGCCGTGGCGAGACGCTGACGAGCGATTGACACAGCCACAGGCGAAGTGTCACAAGTAATCCAGCGCCGTCCCCACTTCTCGGCGGCAGTGGCGGTGGTGGCGCTGCCGCAAGTCGGATCAAACACCAAATCCCCTGGGTCAGTCGCCATGAGAATGCATCGCTCAATCACGCTGGTGGCAGTTTGAACCACGTACCTCTGATCAGATGCATACGCCTGTTGGCTCCACATGTTGTTGATGCGACGACCAGGCACTTCGTTTTCATAGCGTTTCCAACTAAGAGAGCCCCCTTCGACTGCAGCAAGTCGGCCCAAGTCCGCCAATCGATCCAAGCCTTCATGGGAAATCGCCCAATGTCGTGCTGGATCGCACGGATATTCCTTGTCATTCCATACATAC
>JAPYNU010000082.1 GCA_028283245.1 Candidatus Aldehydirespirator catecholifindens
ATCATACAGAGTATTTATAAATATTGAAATATACCTAAATAATAGTAGCTTGCTACCTGTTGTTGTCTGGGTGTTGCGGCTGTGGCTGCGGTCGCTACGGTCATGTGACGATGAGCAACCGTGTGAAGGTCCCTAGTTCTCGCCGCACGTCTTCGTCGCCAACAGCGGCGGCATCTGGTCGGGCCGGTTCTAATCGGCGAATGCTCATCATCGCCGTCCTTGTGGTTGCGACGCTGGCGGTGATCGTGGCGCTGCTGGCATCAAGGGACGCCAACCGCAACGACTCCAGTGACTCCAGTGCTGCAGGCCAAGTCGCTGATGTCAGCATTGAGGGTGCCGCACTGCCGGTCTATGAGGGTTCTCAGCCCGACCCGGCTCTGCGGACAGCGGCCCCTGCTTTCGCGGCCACCTCTTTCAACGGCAACGAGATGAGCGTGCAGCCCGGCGACGGCACCGCCAAAGTGATCGGCTTTTTCGCGCACTGGTGCCCGCACTGCCAGCGGGAACTGCCACGAATAGCCGACTGGCTCAACAACAATCCACTCCCCAACGGGGTGGAAGTCATTGCGGTCAGCACTTCGGTTGACTCTGGGCGTGGCAATCATCCGCCCTCTGAATGGTTTGAGTCGGTGCAGTGGCCCGCAGCCGTAGTGCGCGACTCCCAAACCAACGAGATTGCCTCCGCTTACGGCTTGCAAGGCTTCCCTTACACGGTTGCTGTGGATGCCAATGGCGATGTCTTGGCCAGGGTCAGCGGCGAATTGAGCGACCAAGACTGGGAGTCGCTGCTCGCTTTCGCCGCCTCTTAGCTCCCTCTTAGTCTCCTCTTAGCTCCCTCTTAGTCTCCTCTTAGCCTGCTGCGAAACCCATCGTGCAAACGATGCTGGGTTCTGCATCGGCACCGTCAGACGGCGGCGGCACGCAGAGACGTTTGTCGTTGTGAAGGTCCACCACTAGGGCGGCGAGATCATCCACGCTTCTTTCGCTCAAAGCTCTCGACAGGCGGTGAGTGGCTTGCTCATACAGCGAGAGTTCGTTCATGGCATCGTGAGCGGCTGACAGATCGGCTTTTGTGAACAGCAGATTGTCTGCGAGGTTGTCCATCTGTTCGTGAAGTCTGCGCCAGACTTTGCCCCTCACTCCTTGAAGAGCGCCGGTGGCGCGCCCAGGCGGAGTTCGCAGCGGCCCGCCTAGCGCGACTGCGGTCAGGTCGTGATGGTCCGCTAAGCGTGGCGCGCTTGCAGTATTGGGTTGGCATTCGGCGAGACTCAGAGCTTCTTGAGGAGTGACGCGCCGTGCCTGTCCGTTGGTTTCCACGAAAGCGAAAGCGTCGGCACCGGTCATGTTTTGAGTGTGAACTAGCACGCCGCTGCCGAAGCTTCCACCGTTGGCATCGGTGTTGCTGTTGTCGGTGTTGCTGTTGCTGTCATTGCTGTCGGTGCTGTCGGCGGTTACGTGTTTGGTGGAATAGACAATGTTGGGCAGCGAAGCCACTCGCTTGGCAATGTCGGGATGGTTGCGTTCGGCGTGTCGCCAGATCTCATATGCCATTGACACTGGATCAACATCCTCTGCTGCCGTTGTGCCTGGCCCGTAGGCGGAATGCTCGTCGTAGACACCAGAGATGATCTGACGCTCGCTTGGGTCGCCGAGGAAGGTCTCGTCTGAGCCGAGCAGCCGGGCGTTATCGCCGAGACGCTGACGGATGCGTCCCCGCAGGTTGATCTCGTCTTCGATCGACTCCGCTGGCAGCAGCGTGTAGACCAGCACTTCGGGTGAGTCTTGGCCGATGCGGTCAACGCGTCCGGCTCGCTGCACCAGCTTGACGATGGCCCACGGCAGGTCGTAGTTGACGATGATGTGAGCGTCTTGGAGGTTTTGACCCTCCGACAGAACGTCGGTGGACACCAGCACTCGCAACTCGTCGGTGACTGTCGTGCCAACGGTTTCGCCTTCGTCGCTGCCGCCGCTGTCGTCGCTGCCATGGCTTTTGCCGATGCCGATGCGGTCAATGGCGAAGCTGTTGGATTTGGGCGAGAAACGCCGTGCCAGCGCCGTCGGGTTGTCGGAGTCGCCGGTGACCATCCCCACAGCTTCGACCCCGCGGCGCAGCAACTCTTCATTCACGTAATGGGCGGTGTCGGCTGCTTCGGTGAAGATCAGCACCTTGGCATCGGGATAACGATGCGTGAGCAGCCTTGCCAGCGCGTTGATCTTGCCGTCACGCTGAGAGTCCCACGCACCGAAGCGCTCAAGCATCTCTTCGATGACTTCAGCATCGTGGCGTAGGTCTTGCGCTAAAGAGTCGACGAACATGTGGTGAGGTGCCCAGCGGATCGCTTTGGGGTTCTTGGCTCGCAGTTTGTCGTAGGCAACAGCGGCGGTGTCGTCAGCGGAGTCATCAGCAGAGTCGAACAAGGCCGTGACATCACCGTGTTCGCTGCTGTCTTCAGGGTCGGTGTCTACCTCGGCAGCCCACAACGTGTTGTCAACTGAGCCGATAGGCACCGGCAGGCGGTTGTGGAGCGCATGTGCTGTGACCAGGTTTCGCAGCCGATGACGACGCAACGTCGCCGTGAACGCAGGCCCCGAAGACGATAGACGCTTGAACATTGTCACCCTAGTGAATCCCATCAGGTTGCCTCGCGACGATTTCTCTAGGTCATCTACCAGACGACGCTCGGCGGGATCCGCTGGCTCGAAGTCGTCACTGATGTAGTTGCCGAGGCGGTAGCGGGGCAACAGCAGGTCGCGGATCGCATCAAGCGTGTCGTCTGAAGCCATCGCATGAGCCGGATCATCTTTGTCAAGGGTGCGCTCGGTGGGTTTGGGGATCCGTTTAGGGAAGTAGAAGCGTCTACCGGTGCCGAACTCCAGATACCGGCGGCCCTGCTCGTCAACCTCGGCGTAGTTGTCTTCAACGAAGCGACGGGTGCGCCGCACCAGATACTGCGACATCAGCGCCTGCCAGTCACCGAGATGTTCCGATCGTTTGAACGCGCCCAGCGTGGAGGTGCGGCCGTCGCAGGCCAGAGCGAAGTCCGCCTCACCAGCCTCGGCTATAGCCCGCTCGGGCCGCAGGCCCAGGTCAGTGTCGGGCCGGATGAATAGCGACAACTGCGAAGCGAGATCACCGAGCGCTTTGTTGTAGGGGGTGGCGGTCAACAGCAGCACCCGCGAGTCGTTGTCGGCGATATAGCTCTGTAGCACGCTGTGGTCGCGGCGCTTATCGCTTCTGAGGTTGTGCGCCTCGTCGATTATCACCAGCCGGTAGCGGCGAGCATCAGGCAGAGTCTGATGCACCATCGACAGCGACTCAACTTTGCCGCGCACTTCGTATTCGTGCAGATACGACTCCCACATTTCGGTGAGGTTCTTGGGGCACACCACCAATGCCTCGAAGCCTTGCTCCTCTTGCAGCAGCCGCGCCACAGCGGTGCCCACAAGGGTTTTGCCGAGCCCGACCACATCACCGATCATGGCACCGCCTTTGCTCATGATGATGCGCGCCGCGATCTTCACCGCCGCGGCCTGAAAGTCCAGCAGCTTGTCCTTCATTGAGGCAGGCAACCCGTATTCGATGAGCCCCTCGCGGGCTTCTTTGGAGAGATGCCAGGCCATCTTCAGATACACCAAAAACGGGTCGAGCTGATCCTTCGATGCCCACGAATCGTGCAGCGTGTCGGCCAGTTCGGGCATCGCATCCACAGTGAACGGATCACACCAGCGGTCCTCGAACCAGCGAGCCAGTTTGTCGGTGGCATCACCGTCCACCACATCTACGTTCAACTCGCCCTGTTCACGCAACCCGGCCACTGTCATATTCGATGAACCCACATAACCGATACGAGGCGCGGCGCTGTCGTCACGGTGACACAGATAAAGCTTGGCGTGAAGCCGATGCGCTGTGTGCAGTCGCACTTGCACGTCACCGTCGTTGATTTGGCGTAGCAGAGCCCGTAGCGCTGTCTCGTCGCCTTCGCTGGGCAGACCGATCTGCAACTGCTGGCGATACTCGTCTACCGTCTCGGTTTTGAAGCGGGCAGCCGTGCGATTGTCAGTCGGTTCGGTTGGGCGCATCCGAGTCAGCCGACGCATTTCTTCGCGAGGTGTTTCGTGGATGCCCACCAGCACACGAGCCTTTGGTGCTCCTGGCCTGCGGGGCAGGGCATCCACTGCGTCGGCTAGCAGTTTCCAGCCCCGCAGATTGAAATAGCCGATGGCCGCGTCAAGCCGATACGACGAGCCCAACGTCTGAAGCAACTCAGCTTCGGTGCCGCGCTCAATGTTGTCAAGGATCAGCGGCATGGTCGTCTGCCCTGTCGTCTGCCTTGTCGTCTGCCTCGCAGTTGGCCGCACCGGTGTGCGATTCTGGCATTGGTTGACGTGCTAAACCAGCATCGACCGTTGTGCAAAATCAGCATTGAGTGTTGTGCAATACCAACATCAGATGCTGTGCGATACCTGCATCCGCTGCTGTGCAAAATCAGCATTGACTGTTGTGCTAGACCTACATCAGGCTCTGTGCGAAAACTACATCGGTTGCTGTGCAAAACCAGCATTGATGAAGGATTCCATGGTATTATGGTTATATGTAAGCCTATCTGGAGCGCACTGTCGGTGTCTGAAGGCCAGATAGCAGTTCGTTCTGCGTTAGCTTTGGTGCTGTGACACAACTTCTGACTGCTGATATCGAGCACCCCTCTGACACGGCCGCGCGCCTGTCGAAGGGGATTTACTCGTTCCCGCAGGCGGTGGACATCGTGGGGCGACGCAACGGTGTCCCCCGTGAGCAACTGCGTCGCTGGCTTGCGGTAGTTGTTGCTCCGACGGGTGGCGCTCACTCCATTGAGACGATCAGCTTCCTTGACTTGGTAAGCCTTGAGGCTGTGTGCCGCTTTCGCGGAAAAGGAACGTCGCTGCAGAAGGTTCGCAAGGTGCTTGAGGCTCTGCGCAGTGCCGAGCCGGATGTGGCATCTCCGTTGGCTCACCGTTCGTTTTTTACCGATGGTGTCAATGTGTGGGCCGACGTAGTGGGCAACATCGAAGAGATCGTCGGTCGCGATCGCCGACAAATGGCGTTGCGGGATGCTGTGCGGACCTTCGCCGACGAGATCCGCTTTGTCGACGACATCGCTGCAGCCTGGGACATCTCTCCCTGGGTAGGGATTGATCCCAAGGTGTGCTTCGGAGCACCGGTGGTTCGCGGTACCCGCATTCCTGCGAAGACGATCACGGCCAATCTGGCAGATGCCACTGCCGAAGAGGTCGCCAACTGGTACGAACTGAGCGTCCGTCAGGTGAGAGGCGTTGCCGAGTTCGCCGCTTAGACCTGCCGGGTTTCGGTTCTGTCTCGACGCAAACCTCTCATACAGGGCTGCAGATGCCGTTGATTCGAGCATTGCTGAAGTTATCCATATCTCGCGTGTAGCCGAACTCTCGGTAGATGAACTCGGTCGCTCCGACGCATCTGACGAGAACATTGCGCGCTGGTGCGCTGAGAACGAAGTCGTGCTGGTCACATGCGATGATGACTTTCGTGGACGCACTGCCCGCACCAGCGCACTGACAAAGTACGGGGTTGAGGTCATCGTGTTCGCCTATCAAATCTGCGGCTTACAGAATCAGATCGACACTGTTGCGAGATGTGTGACCAGTTGGCAGAAACGCTTAGAGGTGCTGCCCTATGAGGGGCGTGTCTGGATTCAGCACAGAACAGGTGGGCTGAGTCCAGATCGGTAGTCGTCATCGTCTACTCTTTGTTGCCGAAGACCATGCGGTCTCGCAAGTTGCCAGCCGCTTCAAATGCGTCCTCGTCAAGCCCCCAAGCTTTTGCTAGGAGCCAATCAGCTTTATCGGTTAGATAACGCAGCTTCAGCATGTTGTAGCGACCAACCTTGATGCCTGCGTTTGTTTGCCATGCGAGATGTTTGGGCATCTCATTCTGAAGGGTTCTTGACAGCTCGAGTAGAATAACGAGTTCCATGTCACCCGGTGAGCGCTTGGAAAGCCGTTCGATGTCACCCGGGAACGCTGAAAGCGTGCTGCGGGTGACATGGAACTCGTCGCCGTACATCATCCACCATAAGTAAGCCCATCTGCCAGCGAGCATCACTAGAGCCAGATCACGGTGTTCGCAGCAATCGAAATAGAGATATCCGGTTCGCTTGCTCTTGGGATTTGCCGCTCGGCCTGTAGTGGGGTCCACAGATGGCGGCTCGTCCCTGAATACGCTCAAGAAGTACCGTGCAACAGTCTTGAATCCGACTCGGTGCTCAGTAGGTTTGGTGAGCAGACTAGAAGCAATATTGGAATTTGATTCTACAAGACGACTGACGGACGCGTTGATGACGGGGTCGGAGAAAGGCCACTGAGGAATTGACACGCAGTCGGTTAGCGACTTAGTCACACGAACAAACTCAAGGTTATGAAACAACCGATCTCTTGTACTTGACAGCCAACGGTTGCACCTGGTAGTTATGGTATCGCTCGTATATGAGCGCTCGTTTCTTGCAGTGACGATTGAGTTTCTAACGTCTGCCGATCCAGCAAATAAGCTGTCAGGGCGTTTGGCATATGAGGATGCCCACACATCTCCAAGTTGTGATCGAAGGAATTCGCGCAGTGATAGGAACTCTCGACTGAAACACAGGGAGTGCATGACTATCATGGCGAAGCGGCCGGTTTTGTTTATTAGGGTGGTGGCTCGTTCCATGCATACTGCGTAGAGGTCGGGGCATTTTTCGGTTTTATAGCCGACCCAGGTGTAGTCGCTTACCAGGCTGGTCTTGATGTAGGGCGGGTTGCCGATGACGACATCGAAGCCGCCGTTGCGCCACACGCTTGGGAACTCGACGAACCAATGGAACGGACGATGCGAGTTGCGCCACGCCTCGAAGTTCTCGGTCTCGTCTCTCATGTCGTGAAGGAGCGTGTCGGCCATGTTGCGAGCGGCATCCAGTTTCGCTCGGAGTTTCTGCTTTGCGCTGGTGTGGTCGAGGCTGCCCGTGTCGGTCGCCTCCGCCTCGATGTAATCGTCGAAGACTTGCGCGATCTGCTTGGCGGTTGCTTCCACCTGATCAAGCTGGGCCACATGGTCGAGCCGCTGACTGAACAGCCGCTTAGTAGCGTCGGCTTCGTCGGCAATACCGACCAGCAGATTGCCGGTCTTGATGTTGAAATCCAGATCGGGGAGCGGTTCCAGCAGCCCCACATCATCGACCTGAGCAGCGAGTTTCAAGAACAGGCGCAGTTTGGCAATCTCGGGAGCTTCGTCCATCAAATCAACGCCGTAAAGGTTGTTGAGACACAACGTTTTGAGCATCCGGTAACGCTCGCTGGGATGCTTGCGGGCATCGTGCAAGAACTCCGCACATTGTTCATCGCCGTGCCGGTCTTGAAGCTCGGCGGCTCGCCCCAGCAGCGCCGCATAAAGCGGGTCAAGCACTTCAAGCGCTGCAAACAAAAACGCTCCCGACCCGACAGTCGGATCACAGATCGTCAACGACCGCAAAACGCCGAAAGCAGTGTCGCATTCTTCGGCTGTGGCGAGCTGAGCGAGATAATCGCCAATCAGTTCGCGCATGTCGAGGTTCTCGGTTATGGCGTCGTCAATGCTCCAGACACGTTGCGGATCCGACAGGCGCTCAAATTGTTGGCGGTAACGCTGCCGTCGATGCACCACATCGCACCAGCGTTCGCCTGCAAGCGCAAGCTCGTCGCTGGGCGGTGGCAACTCCACATACTCGGACTGGTCGCCGCTGCGCCACTGCCACGGCCACAGTTCCCCGACCGGCGGACGGTCCAGGTCCGTCCGTCCGTCCGTCCGTCCGTCCGTCCGTCCGTCCGTCCGTCCGTCCGTCCGTCCGTCCGAGTCGGCAAGTTTATTCCGTGGGCGAGCGAGTCATGGAGATATGTGTCACCTGAGCCGGTCAACAGGATCGCCGGGTCTTCTAGTCCGGCAGCCACGAAACGGTCGGCGAGTGCGGGCAGGATTGTCGACGCAGCCATATAGCCGGTCACGTCCGGTTTGGTGTAGTAAGCACCCTTCTCTTTTTGGCCTTTCTCGGTGAAGTTGATGTACTGCTCAAAGATGAAACCGAGAATGTCAGGGTTGATTTCTTTAGGGTCGCCTGTCGGGTTTTCGTCCAGATGCCAGCGCCAAGCATCAAAGAAGTCGAATAACGACTCAAAAGCCTCATCGCTGATTTGAATATCGTGAGTGGTTTCCAGTTCGTGAGGCTCGAAGATGCCGCCGTTCACATACGGCACGTCACCGATGATTGTTTTGATCTCGGTATCTGAGTAGCTGGGGTCAGGGCTCCCCAGACCTTGATGAAATAGCGGCAATAGGAACTGCTTGTAAAAGGCGTAGAACTGACCGACACCGTAATGCTCACGCACTTTCTGCAGGCGTGAGCGCAGATAGTGCGGATCGTTGGCGAGGAACCCCTTGCGCTGAATGAAATAGATAAACATCAACCGGTTGAGCAGCACCGACGAATACCATCTGCGGCTCTTGGCGGTCGGAATGCCCTCAACCCTCATTGCGAACTTTTTGTGATGCTGCTGGAACTCACGGTAGAAGGATTTGGTCACCTTGTCGGCGTTGAACGACTTTCGAATCCGTGTCAGCACCGAACTTGAAGTCAGGCAGTCCTCTTCGGCGATGCTGAACTTCGCTTGAGCGAGCCTTTGCAACAACGCGTCGGTGGGTTCATGCACCGGATACTCGTGATCCACCAGCCGATAGCCCACGCCGCTGGAACGCTGCTCGGGCCACAGCCACAGGTGCTTGTCAGGTGCGGTGAACACCACCAACTGGTCGCGGCTGAGCCGTTTGAGGCGGCGCACCACCCGATGCTGCTCTGAGCGCATCGGCAGCCCAGCGGGGCAGTCCACCCGCCAAGCAGTCACGCCCTTCTTGCCAGCCACCGCCACCGGCCTCAGCGAACTGTCGGGCACGCTGACCGAATCGCGCTGCTCAGGCTCGGGCTCGGGGTTGTCCCAGCCCATCCTGCGGAACAGCGCACCAAAATCACCCTGCTGGAGCAGTTTCGACAACTCTTCGTGCTGCATTCGGCGATTCCTGTTAGGGGCGACTGCTACCAGCGTCGCAGTCTACGTCAACGGTTCAAGCACCACCTAGCACACGAAGCACCCCAGACCAACCCTGACCTCAAACGAGAAGCGCTCCTACATCCTCTGCTGCCCTCTCGGTCGCTCTAACGGGCATAGCGATTGCTGCGGGTCATAGAATACGGGCTGTGGCTGGACAGGAACTGCGCTATCTGTGTGAACGGTTGCAGCCTTTCGGTGGAGCGTCGGTTTTTGCGGAGATGTCGACGCTGGCGGTGCGGACTGGTGCCATAAACCTGGGTCAGGGCTTCCCTGACGTTGACGGCCCGGCTGCGGTGTCCGAAGCTGCTGTGGATGCTATTCGCGGCGGGTTCAACCAGTATCCGCCCGGCATTGGTCATCAGGTGTTGCGCCACGCCGTGGCCGAACATCAGCAACGTTTCTGGGGTTTAGAGTTCGATCCCGACAGCGAAGTGCTGATCACTGCTGGTGCCACCGAAGCTATCACCGCATCGTTGCTGGCTCTGACCGGTCCCGGTGATGAGGTCGTGACCTTCGAGCCGTATTTCGATATTTACCCGGCTGATATTGCCTTGGCTGGGGCATCACGGCGGCTGGTGCAACTACGTCCCCCAGATTTCAGCTTTGATCCCGACGAACTAGCAGCCGCGTTTGGGACTCGCACTCGGGTGCTGTTGCTCAACTCGCCGCATAATCCCACCGGAAAAGTGTTCAACACCGAAGAGTTGGACATGATCGCACGGCTATGCGTGCAACACGACGTGATCGTGGTCACCGACGAGGTGTATGAGCATCTGACCTTCGATCAGAACACTCATGTGCCGATAGCGACCCGGCCTGGCATGGCTGATCGCACTGTGACGATCTCATCGGCTGGCAAGACCTTTTCTTTCACTGGGTGGAAGATCGGCTGGGTGTGCGCCCGTCCTCCGTTAGTAAAAGCGGTTCAGGCAGCTAAGCAGTTGTTGACTTATGTCAACGGCGGGCCGTTCCAGCCAGCAGTAGCGGTTGGTCTCGGCCTCGGAGATGACTATTTCAGTGACTTAGCGGCGGACCTACAAGCTCGCCGTGATCTGCTGTGCGATGGGCTGAGTGCTGCGGGGTTCAAAGTGGCCGTGCCTCAAGGCACTTATTTCGTGATCGCTGATATCAGCGGTTTTGGCGAGAGCGACGGACTGGAGTTCTGTCGTGCGCTGCCACAGCGATGCGGTGTGGTGGCTGTGCCGGTGGATGTGCTATGCGACGACAAGTCACTAGGCGCTCCGCTAGTGCGTTTCGCAGCCTGCAAGCGCCCCGAAGTGCTAGAGCAGGCAGCCGAACGTCTCGCCTCCCTCGCCCTCTGAACTCGCCGTAAGCGCTTCTGGTATCTGACCCATTCAGCCAGCAGCCAAAGCCTCGCCAAAACTGAGCCAGAAAGCAGCAACACAAATTTTAAAAGCCGCTCTTGACAGCAAAACAAAAAGCGACTACTGTTAGGGCGATCCGAGCATCAGGAGTGGCCACAATGAATTCTGTAGAGATTACAGATTTACTTATTAAATATGGCCAGTTCAACCTTACCGTACCGTTTCTCGAAATTGCCGAAGGGCAAGTTCTCCATATCTTTGGTGCTAATGCTTCCGGTAAGACCACATTATTAGAAGCGATCTTTGGCTTGCGAACTCTAGATGATGGCCAAATTACGATTTTTGGGAAAGGGAGCGATCTTCGAGCATCAGATCGCATAGTTGATCTTGCGTATGTGTCAGATGACGGATTTGAACTCTTTGAAGAATTGACCCCACTGGAATATTGGACCCTTTACTCAAAAATAGTCCAGTGTCCACTTGATTCTCACTCCGTGAAACGCCTTGCGCAAGATCTGGGCTTGAGTGATATTGGTATTCCAATTCATAGACTATCGAAAGGTGGACGACGCAAGACACAACTTGTGTCAGCCTTCATGCGCCAACCGCGTCTATATCTTCTTGATGAACCTCAGGCTGGACTGGATCCTGTAAGTGTCTTAAAGTTTGATGAGCTTTTATTTCACTATGCTCAATCAGGAATGATCACTACAGTTATTGCTGGCCATGATCTGACTTTGCCGGACAGACTTCCTGGAAGATGTATTATATTGTCAAATGGTCAAATAGTATTTGATCAAGACAGTAATGATAATCCGACTTTCAGTCATGTATTGAGGAATTCACTTCTTGAGATAGTGAATTAGTCTTAAAATGCGTGATGTAGTAGTCTTGCTCTTTAGGTCAGAGATCCGTCGATTTCTAAGATCGTTATCTGGCAGCAGTGACAGTCACGCTCTTGCATTAGTCGTAGCTGCGTTTATTTATGTTCTCATACCAGTAGTAACATATATACTTTTACAGTCCACTTCAGTTGAATCGCTACTTGATTATGCTCTCGTCATAGAGTTAGGAATTTTTACTAATGCAATTTTTGGAATCCTGTCAGTTCTTATGATCGGTGGGGATTTGTGGCCTGGCCGTCTTGCCTACAGTGCCTCTGCGGTCGGAATGCCCGCAGCACGAACCCTGATCACAACTGGTATGCTATTCTTACGGCAAGTTCCAATCCTATTTCTTCTTATTATTATATTGCTAGTCATCAGTTTTGAGATCATGCTGCCACTCTTGCTGCTATGTTTGCTGCTAATTTTGAGTCTTGTTGCAGTATTTCTAGGTCTGAATATGCCTCTTTTAGGCTGTGTCATACTTGGTCGGTGGGGTGTCGTATCAATAGTGCTCAATGTTTTCGCATCTATAGCTATTTTCGCATTTGTTTTTCAAATAGCTGCTCGCAATCGTGTCGGGGAATTTATCGTGCGGTCTTATGAGACATCTGGCTTTCTTTCTGATTTATCAGTATTGCTGATAACTGCTGGAGGAACATTACTTATAGGGATCTTAGGAGTGACTTCTGTTCTCCTTCTTGCGCGTAGACCCTTGACCTTAGATTTTGTTCATGCGGTTCCAGTGAAGAGGATCACTTCACCAATTCTGTGGTCTGGATCAAGTTTTGTGACTTTACGCCTTGCTGCTACTCGCTTGAGTCGCTCCCCAAGAGTGCATTCTCTAGTTGGGTTTACAAGTTTAGTAGTAGTTACTTGGCTAGTATGGGTGGTATGGAAGCCAACGCCTGGGGCAATGTGGACAGCACCAATCCTTCAAGTAGTCTCAGTGTGTCTTGGAAGTGCTGTCTTTGTATCATTTGGTGTGAAGTCTGGGGGGCGATATCCAGAGTTACTTTCCTTTTTGGGTAGTCAAAAATTGACAATTGCGTATATCCAGATTTGTCTACTAGTGTCAATTCCAATTTTGATAGGTTTACTCGGTGTGAGTGTACAACTTGAAGACTGGACGGTCTTTTTAGGGGCGATTGTGCTGTTAAGCATTGCTTTACCTGGAGGAGCATTATGCGGATGGATCTTGCAACCAGTTGTTGGATCTAGCATCTCAGAATCGTCGGGCGTGACAATATTATTTGCTCTAGTATTGCTCATCCCTTTGACGATCTTTGGAGGTCTACAAAACGAACTTCTTCGCTATGGAATTGTAGTATGTGTAAGTATTGCACTGTTAGTTTCCGCGATTTTCTTAGGAGAATTTAGGCTTTCAACTTCAATACGGACGCGAAGATGAACCAGACTGAGAAAATGGGATACGTACAGAAGTCCGAGTTTAGGAGCAAAATACTTCGCGGCATCTCGACTTTGACTTGGCCCAGTTTTGTGGGCGTGTTGATATTTATCGGAATTGCACTTTGGAAAATTTTATCAATCGCGACAGAGATGCGTGATGTGGAATACGGTGTTAAGGAATCCAGATTCCTGGGTTTACATCTCTACACTGTGATGGTGGATGGGAATACACGAACCCTTATGAGTCATTGGGGTTTAATACTGCTGCTAGTGCTCTGCCTTCTTGTCACATTAGCCATGAAGTTCGTATACCAGCGTTTCAAGCGGGCATGAAGACAAACCCTACGTTCAAAATCTCTTCATTTCTCACCCCCTGAACCCAGCCCTGCGTTCAACCGCCCTTTCATCTGAGCAGCCACAGGATACGGGTGCTGCGCCTCGCAATCGACAGCAACGCACGCCTTGCGGTGACGCTCGTAGCCTCACGGGATGCCCAAAGCGCTGCATATCGGTTCGGAAGTCGCTGACGCTCTAGCCGCGGGCGAGGCGGTGGTGGCGCTGGAGTCAACCATCTTCTCGACATTGGGTTTGCCCGAACCTGCCAACCGTGAATGTTTTCAGCGCGTAATAGCTGCGCTGCGTCACGGCGGCGCAGTGCCCGCATTGTGTGGCGTGCTTGACGGTGTTGCGGTGCTGGGTGCGGACTCTGCACAAGCCGAACGGCTTTTTGGGGGTTCAACCAAGCTCGCAGCCCGTGACCTGTCAGCGGCTGTAGCCGCAGGGCTTGCGGTGGGGGTCACTACTGTGTCGGCCACCGCGACTCTGGCCGCAGCCGCGGGCGTTGAAGTGTTCGCCACCGGCGGTATCGGCGGAGTGCATCGCGGTGTCGAACACTCAGGCGATGTCAGCGCCGACCTCGAAGCTCTGGCACGTCATCCGGTGATAGTGGTGTCCGCAGGTGTCAAAGCGTTCTTGGATGTGGCGTTGACTTTTGAGCGACTCGAAACTCTGGGAGTGACAGTGCTGGGCTGGCGCACCGATCGTTTCCCAGCTTTTTATGTGCGTGACGGAGGACCTGTGCTGTCACACACCGTTAATGATGCACATCAGGTTGCTGAGACCTTGCGAGCCGCGTCTGTGTTAGGGCATCGCAGCGGGATTCTGGTGGTCAACCCAATACCTTCAGATGCCGAACTGAACGCCGATGAACTAAGCGAAGCTCTTGTCAGCGCCGAAACAGCGGTACGTCGTGATGGTGTATCTGGGGGTGACATCACACCAGCGGTGCTGGCTCGACTGAGCGAACAGACCAGCGGAGCAAACGTGGCTGCCAACATTGCTTTGGCTGAGTCGAACGCAGCCGTAGCTGCCGAGATTGCTGTCGCATTACCGGAGCAGATGTGACCCAAAGGCAGATCCTGATCATCGCCGGACCCAACGGTGCCGGAAAAACGACTTTTGCCAAGATGTATTTGCGCATTGAGACTCAGGGCATGCCGTTCTTGAATGCAGACGAGATCGCTTCGGGACTGGACCTGCTTAGGGAACACTATGCTGAAAGGGTCGACAAATGGATGCTGCTCGACAACACCCAAAAGCCCCCTATCATCATTGACAAGGGAGGTCAGTCGTGACCGACGACAACTCATACTCCAAATACGGCCTCACAACGCCGGATCCTGCTGCTGTTCAGCATGGCAACGCCAGCACAGAACCTGACGACGATCTCGATAAATCGTTCAGCGGTGAGCATTGGGAGCAAGGCATCATTGATGCTTTGAAGCGCGCTGCCAAACATGCTCATCTGATTGCCTATCAGACTGGCACTGGGGTGGTAGAGAGACGCAATGGCAAGATGGGTGTGTATCCGCCTGACCCGGAAATGTATGAGGATCTGATCCCGCCACCCTTTGTGGACAGCTACGAACTCTAATTGTCTATGTCAATCCACCACACAGAACCGCGTGCTACCACGGCGCTGAGCGATCCATCCTCTTAGCCGCAGCGAGCGGGTCAGGCTTGCTTGACGGTTCTCCAGCTGCTAGCGCGGCATCGGAGACAAGTTGTTGAGCGAAGGTTGTTGTCACCTGAGCCGCGTGGCGACGAAGCTGCTCGGTCACCCAACTTGAGAAGGGGATGCTGAGACTGTTGTTGCTTGTCATGGGTTGAGCTTTTGGCGGGCTCGGTTGACGAAGGTGGCCATTTCCGCGCGGGTGGTTTGCTGGTCGGGACAGAACCGCAGTTCAGGCTCGGCACTGCATCCAACGGTGATGCCTGCGGCATACAGAGCAGCGATGTCAGCAGCGTGAACGTTGTCGGTAGCCACATCGGCGAAGTCGGCGGGATCTTGCGGAGTGGGAAGGTTTAAGGCTCGCACAATGAAGCTAGCCATCTGAGCACGAGTCACCGGCTGGTCGGGACAGAACCGCAGTTCAGGCTCGGCGCTGCATCCGAGTGTTACCTCAAGTTCAGCCAAACGTTCAATGAAAGGCGCCCACTTCTGGTCGGCTACCACATCAACGAAGCGCGATGCATCACTAGGTGCAGTGTCGGCACCGTCAAGAAGGCGCACCATCCATATCGCCATCACCCAGCGCTCAATCGGCTGGTTCGGACAGAACAAGCTAGTTTCGCATTCGGTGCCTGTGAGCAGTCCCGCCTCCTCGATCGCTTCGATCGCGTCGGTGTGAACACCGGCCATAATGATGTCGACAAAGGCGGTTTCGAACGGCTGTGGCTGTGGTTGCGGCTGTGACGGCGCAGCCGGTGGCGGACTTCTGCGAATTGGAGTCTGACTCCCGCCGCCTCCGCCGCTGCTTCTGGGGGGTGGACTCACATTGCCACCATTGCTATCGGGAGTTACGGAGGGCTGGTTGATTTGGGGGGTGGCTTGATTGCTTGTAGCTGCTTGTGCTGTTTTGCCTGGACCTTCGCCGTCGCTATAGGAGGCGGTTGCTTGAAGGTAACGCCCTACGTCGCTGCTTTGTGGTGTGTAGCTAGCTGAGGTGGCACCGCTAATCGTGGTCCAAGTGACCTGGTTCGTGGAACGCTGCCAACTCCAAGTTGTGGAGGTGACCCCGCCGTCGGGGTCTGTGAGAGACGCAGTCAGTGCAGTGCCCATAGTCGGAGCCACAGCCGACAGTGCGACCGTGCCAGGCTCGTCAACGTTGGTGATGTTGATGGTGACCGTGATTGAGTCGCTGTCACCGCTGGGGTCAGTGGCTGTGACCGTCACCGAATACGTCTGTTGTGACTCATAGTTGAGAGCCGCCCTGGTTCGCAGTTGTCCTGTAGAGCCATCAATGTTGAAAGAGGCTGCGTCAGTGCCGCCCAAGGTGTATGTCAGCGTGTCGCTGTCAGCGTCTGAAGCCTCCACCGCAGAGCCGATTGCGGCACCAGAGGCGGTGTTCTCAGCCACGCTGAGTTGCTCTGTTGCCTTCCCGAAGTCGGGTGCCCGGTTAGGTGTCGCTGTGGCTGTGACCGGATTGCTTAAGGCTGCCTGAGCTGTTTTGCCTGAACCTTCGCCGTCGGTATAGGAGGCGGTTGCCCGCAGATAGCGCCCCACATCGCTGCTTTGTGGCGTGTAGCTAGCTGAGGTTTCACCGCTGATCGCGCTCCACGAGACTTGGTCCGTCGAACTGTCCCAGACCCAAGTCGTGGAGGTGACCCCGCCGTCAGGGTCTTGAAGGGTTGCTGTGAGTTCTTTGCCCGTTGCAGGCATGCCTGACGACAGTGTGATCGTGCCGGGTTCGTCAATGTTGTTGATGTTGATGGTGACCGTGATTGAGTCGCTGGCCCCATCAGGGTCGGTGGCTGTGACCGTCACCGTGTATGAGGACCGCTGCTCGTAGTTGAGCGCAGCGCTGGTGCTTAGCTGACCTGTTGATCCAGCAATCGTGAAAGAACCGGCATCGGCACCGCTAAGGGTGTAGGTGAGAGCATCGCTGTCGGCATCGGTGGCTGTGACGGCTGCGCCGATGTTGCTGTTGGTGGGGGAGTTCTCGTCGATGCTTCGACTGGTGGCCGACGAGGCGAACACGGGAGCGTTGTTGGACGGTTCTGGCTTCGGCTGTGTTTTGCGTATGAATACCAGCTGCGCTATCGGATTGTTGGAGAACTTACCGGTGTTGCGGATGCTGGTGATGGCCTGTTTCGGGTTGGTATCTGGGTTACTCAATGAGAAGCCTGAGCCGCCCTCGGTGCCAGCATCGTAAGGGAACAGGTCGACCTCTTTGCGGTTAACCCAGTCTGAACCATCATGCAGTGACAGGTTCGAAACGCCCACGAACCAGTCTGGGGTAGGTGCCACCATCGAAATCAGAGTTACTAGCGGGAAAGACTCAGACACGTCAACGGAGCTGGTGCGGGTGAAGTTGCGGAGCCCCGATCCGACGTTGATCCACTCTCGGGCAGTTTTTGCTGTGATAGCTGAGTTGACTTCGCCGCGGAAAGTGCCAGTGCCCCCCGTTTCGGCTACTGACTCAATGCCTGATGTTGCGGTGCCTCCCCGCTCCCAAAACGTGACACTGCTGCCGTGGACTGCGCCTACCATCGTTGTGAAATGGGCACCTGAAGGGATTGAGACACCTGACGCCAGCGCTGCGGTGGTCCATTTGCCTTTGAACTGCACTTCGTAGCGCTCCAGAGTCTCAGTTTGATCCTCTGTCTGGAACACGGTCACCGGCGACGAGTCCTGCTCCTGCGCCGCGGCTAAAGGTGAGACTGTTGAGGCCAAAAATGCGATAATCGTGACGATCGTTGCGAACCGAAGCCTGCGTATCAATACACCTTTGCGGCTATGAGCTTGTTTGCGGTTTTGTGCTAGTGCAGGAATCCGGCATCTAGTTGATTGTGCAGCGGTCAAGTGTGCTTGGGTCACCAGCTCTCCTCCAAGGTTTCGCCAGCGCGAAGGCTAGTTATTAGACACGAATCGCAACAATCGTAGTCGGGTTGCATAGTTGTCGGGACGTGTCACTCTTGTCGCTCTCTCAGCAGCCGTTGCCGTCGGCCGAGCGGATGTCAGCGGCTGCGACAATCTGCGTGGTGGCTTGCCGTGTTAGTGGCGCGATACTTAGGGGCATGACAAATGCCAGCACCTTGTCCGACACTGAGATCGCCAGAGCTCATCACTCGCTCGGCTTAACAGCCGAAGTCAGCGATGAGACCGCCTACGCAAACACGGTAGAACGTTTCCGGCTGCGGCGGATTGCTCTGCCAACTTTCGCTGAGTTGGCTGATCCCTCCACGATTCCTGCGGCTCGTCTAGCGTCGCTTGGCGGCGTTGACCGCAATGAGCCCGATGCAGCCAACCTGTTTAGGGTTCACTGGTTCAACCAACTTGACGGCAGCGGCCCCCATGATGTGCCCGACTATGTGGAGCTTCCTTCAGAGTTGACCGGTGTTGATGCTCGCATAGTGCTGGCTCTTGGGAATCGTTTCCCGATGATTAGAGCCCACAAAGTGTTGGCCGCTTACGCCTGCCTGGCACCTCGGCTGGTGACCGGCCGTTTCGACCCGACTCAGCAGCGGGCGGTGTGGCCTTCCACTGGCAACTACGCCCGAGGAGGGGTAGCGATCAGTCGGATCATGGACTGCCGTGGCGTGGCTGTGCTGCCAGCAGGCATGAGCAAGGCACGCTTCGACTGGCTGGAGCAATGGACACTAGATCCGGCGAATGACATCGTGCGCACGCCCGGCACCGAATCCAACGTCAAAGAGATTTACGACGCTTGCAATGAGATGTCGCTAGACCCGACGAACGTGATAATCAACCAGTTCTCGGAGTTCTCCAACCATCTGGGGCATTACAGCGTCACTGGCCCAGCTCTGGAACGCCTGTTTGAGCATGTCAGCGCTGGGCAGTCTGGTGCGCGTCTGGCTGCCTTTGTTTCGGCTTCGGGATCAGCTGGCACTCTCGGTGCGGGTGATTATCTCAAAGACCATCACGGGTGTCGCATAGTTGCAGCCGAAGCATTGGAATGTCCCACCCTGCTAGAGAACGGCTACGGCGAACACAACATTCAAGGCATCGGCGACAAGCATGTGCCGCTGATCCACAACGTGATGAACACAGACGACATCGTGGCGGTGAGCGATGTTTGCACCGACTCACTTGATGTGTTGTTCAACACTGCCGCCGGGCGTGATCATCTTGTTGACCGTGCTGGCATTGACGCTGCCACTGTGGGGTTGTTGACCGATATGGGCTACTCGTCGTCATGCAATGCGTTGGCCGCGATTGCAGTAGCGAAAGCCCATGACATGAGCCGAGACGATGTGATCGTGACAGTCGCTACTGACGGTTCAGAGCTTTACGACGCCGAACGTGAGGCCTACATCGGACACCATTTCCGCAGTGGCTACGACGATGTGGCCGCTGAGGCGACCTTCGGCCGGGGGATGCTTGACGGCGCTGGCGGCGAGGTGCGACACCTGCCTTGTTCCGAGGTAGAGCGCCGCCGGGTTTTCAATCTGGGCTATTTCACTTGGGTTGAGCAGCAAGGAACCGTTTTTGAGGATTTCACGGCTCGCGGACATCAGAGCTTCTGGGATGCGATGCGTCATTTTGTTGACGATTGGGACGAACTGATCGTTGAGTTCAACGGGCGCACTGGTGCCCGTGACGACGAATGAACCCGCTGAGCCGCCGAGACCTCCGCTCGTTCGGCCTCTTGGACCCGTTGTCGGTCAGTTCGCCGTCGGTCGGTTCTGCTTCCGCTTGTTCGCACTCACTGACCCGTTCGCATTCGTGAGGCTGTCAACATGACTTCAACTTTTGAGCGCTACGCCGAGCGGCTCGAAACGCAGCGGCTGCTGGCCGGAACCGTTTCGGGGCCTGATGCTGCACAGCAAGCGTTGGCGACAGCAAAAGCGTTGATAATCGAACTTGACACGGCTGTCGCAGAAGTTGAGGGTCATGGCTTTGAGCCGACACCGTTGGTTGCGGCACCTGAACTGGCTGCAGCCGCTGGAGTGGGTGACTGTGAGTTGTGGGTCAAGAACGAAACCGGCAACGTGTCGGGATCACACAAAGGCCGGCACCTTTTTGGGGCTGCCCTAGCGCAACGCCTAAAGCAGCACACTGTGCAAACAGCCGAAACCGCCGGTGTCGGCGACGCTGATGCTGACACTGCACGCTATGTGATCGCTAGTTGCGGCAACGCGGCTTTGGCTGCTGCGGTGCTGGCCCGAGCCGCCGGACTGCAACTAGAAGTATTCGTGCCGACATGGGCCAACACGGCTGTGGTTGAGCGCATCCGTGAACTTGGTGCCACTGTCGTGCATTGCGAGCGGCAGCCGGGTGTTGTCGGAGACCCGGCGCATCACGGCATGATCGCCGCTGTCGAATCAGGCGCAGTGCCGTTTTCGTGTCAGGGAACCGAAACTCCTACAGCTATTGACGGTGCGCGCACCCTCGCTTGGGAGCTAGTTGATGCGTTGATCCGTCATGACGGTTCGGTGCCTGCCCGGCTTGACAGGCTGTTCGTGCAGGTAGGCGGAGGCGCTCTCGCCACCGCAGCGGTGACCGGGCTTGCTGATGCGGTGCAGCGAGGCGAGCTGTCCTCTTTGCCGAGGGTTCATGCGGTTCAGCCTCAAGGGAATCATCCTTTGGTGAGAGCCTGGGACACGCTGGCGCTTGAAGCGTTCACCGGTGAGCGCACCCCTAACACCCGTGACCAGTCGTATTTTCTTGATCGGATCGTTCGCGCTCAGGCTGTGCCTGAAGGAGAAATGGACAACCACCGTCGAGCAGGGATGGCCACAGCTTTAGGGCAGTTGCACGCGGACAGGCTCAGCGCACTGCGACAGCGGATGCTGCGCGACCCGCAGCGGTATATGCGTGTTTGGGAGTCCGAGCCGGTGTCTTATGCGTCAGGGATACTTGATGATGTCACCTACGACTGGGTTGAAATCATCGAAGCGATGCTGGCATCAGGGGGCTGGCCCCTAGTCGCTTCCGAGAACGACCTGCGATCGGCTCATCGCTTGGCGCAGTTTCACACCGGTATTGAGGTCTGCCCGACAGGAGCGTCAGGTTTGGGCGGTTTGCTGGCTCTGGTAGCTGCTGAGGAAGGTGCTACTGCTTCAGCCAAGGTCGCGTCTGGTGAGCGTGTAGCGGTGCTGTTCACGGGACGAATGAGGCCCGGCGACCCCGACCCGCTGAAAGTCAGCGGCTAATCAGCATCCGTCTAAGCAGCAACTCAACCGCAATCTCTGCCTAAGCAGCTTCAGCGTTTTGCGCCTAATCAGCAACCGAATTCTTCTACTAAGCAGCTGCAGGCATTGCTTGTGCGACAGCAGCCTTTGCCTCAGTAACCGCAGATTCGAGGTCTGCGAGTTCAGCCTCCACGACTTCGGTGTTGACGGAGTTCATAAACACGAACACCATCCGAGCCACGGTTTCACCGGTCACGGCTTGCAGCGCAGCCGCGTATGCGGCACCTTGCAGACGGTATCGATCCACTTTGGCGGCGATGTCGGCATCGTCTGTGATCACGTCGGTTTTCCAGTCGACCACTACGAGCCCTTCGCTGCTGCGGTAAACGAGATCGATATAACCCTCAAGCACACGCTCACCGAAAGACGCAGCCACGAACAGTTCTCGCCAATGCTGTGACTCCGCAGCTTCGCGGGCTACGGTAGTTTCGAGCGCTGCCTGCGCTAAGGCGGTCACTGTGGAGGTTCGTGAGGTCACACCTTCTGCGCCAGCGTGATGTCTAGCTAGATCTGCGAGACCGTCACGGCTGAGAAGATCAACGTCTTGCAGCACGGCGTGAACAGCGCGGCCTATAGCGGTGCCGTAACGACCTTTGCGCCACAGGTTGGCATCCTCGTCGCCGGGGTCTTTGTGAAGCCCTGGGTCAGAGTCGTCTTCGGCTGCGCTATTCGCAGAGCCAGAGTCGGAGTCAGGGTCAGGGCCAGAGCCGGAGTCAGGGTCAGCTGCATCATCAGTTATCCCATTGAAGCGGGCGATGCCGCTGGCTGACATTGCGAGCGGCTTTGAAGCCTCCTCAAGGCTGCTTTGCAGTTGCTGAGACCATTCATCGCGATCGGAAAGCTCGGCACGGTCAAGTTCTGTAGAGGACGTGTCCCGCAAAGTGGTCGGGCCTGCGTCACCTGCTGGCGTGTGGTCAACATCTTGCGTGTCTATGCCCCAAGTGGCTGTTTGTGCGGCACCTGCATCTACTAAGGCCCAAGCCGCCGTGTTTGGCTTATTGTCGCTCTCGCCAGGGTCTTTGCGATACAGACTCACCACCAAATGGTCACAGGCACGAGTGCAGGCCACATACAGCAGACGAAGGCGTTCAGCGGCGTCCATCTGGTCATCTTCTGACTTCCAGGCTTCGTAGTTCTGCGACTCGACTCCTTTGCGCATTCTCACCGCTGGCTTGCCATCAGAGTCGAAAGCAACGGCCGGGCCTCGGGTGGGTTTCTGAAGCCGAGCGGTCATGCCCGAAAGCACCACGACCGGAAACTCAAGGCCTTTGGCTGCATGCACTGTGAGAATGCGCAGGCTGTCGTCGTCGGTTTCGGGCAGCACCGACTCGGTAACACGAGCTTTGTCGGCACCTTGCAGGCGAGCCCATTGCAAATAGTCACGAAGATTGCTGCCACCAGTGTCGGCCCAGGCTTGAGCCTGATCCATCACAAAACGCAGCCGCCGCCACACATCGCGGGGTCTTCCGCCAGCCACAGCCGTCTCGAAAGCTCCACGCTCACGGATCAGTCGCGCCAGAAGAGCTGGCGGGCTGGTCCAGCGTTTCGCTTCATGCAACTCGGCTAGATGAGTGATCGATGCCGCCACCGGGTGATCGGGGTTGTGATCTTGCGGTAGGCGGCTGATCAGCGAGAAACGTCCGTTGCAGGCACTACGCCAATGAGCTAGATCATCATCACCGCAGCCGTAAAGCGAGGATCGCAGAGCCGCCACCAACGCCAACTCGTCGGTGGGGTCGGCCACAGCTTGCAGTGCGTGAAGCGCGTCGCGCACCTCGCGTGTGTTGTAGACCAGCGAAGAAGCTTCAACTCGATACGGGACAGAGGCCTCTTCTAGAGCGTCTTCAAGATCGGCCAGGCTGTTGCGTGAAGGGATCAATATTGCGATGTCTCCAAAACGCGCTGGTCGCAGTGCTGGCTCGTCAGGCGAACCCTCATCAACAGACCATCTGTCGCTGATGACCTGGCTCACTGTTTGGGCTACGGCTTGTGCCTCATGTCGCCGTAACTCGGCTGCGTAAGTGCTGCCTTCCAGTGTGATGGGATTCGCTCCGAGCACTGTCACACTGGGACCTGTCGGCACTGGCTCTCGCACTGAGTTCAGCGGCGCATATTCGGGCTGCCTGCCCTCTATTGGTGTGATCAACTGGCCGAACACGGCGTTGACCCAGTTGATTATTTGATGCGTAGAACGGAAGTTGGTGGTAAGCCCCTCAGTGCGGCCGCTGTCTTGGTCTTCGACCCATTGGCGTGCTGTAAGGAAGGTGGCGATGTCGGCACCGCGGAAACGGTAGATGGACTGTTTAGGGTCACCAACGAAAAACAGTCGGCCTGGGTCGGGTGTCGTGTCCGTCCAGCTAGATGCCCCAGCAGCGCCTTCGCTACATCCGAGGAGCGCGGCGAGTTCAACCTGGATCGGGTCTGTGTCTTGAAACTCGTCGATCAGCAGATGCCGGTAGCGCTCACGCAGAGCCTCTCGAACCGCTGGTCCGTGTGTGGAGTGGCGCAGCAGCCCCCGGGCTTGCACCAGCAGGTCATGAAACTCAAGACGGCCACCGGTGCGCCGCTGCTCGGCGGCGTTCAAGGTGAAGACGGCAAGTCGCGCTACTAGGCACGTCAACGCAGCCTCGGCTGCGGCTTGCAGCGCATGTTGGCAGATGTCTTTCAGATGAGTGATGCTGTCTCGGGCATCTTGAACCTTGCCACTCCAGTTATCGGCCTTGCCATACTTGGTTCCTTTGCATTCTCGCTCGGTGGCCAGCAGCGCTTCGATACGTTCAGCAGCGATGTCGTGGATGTCGGCGATTTCATCGGTTTTGCTGTCCTTGGCGAGCGCAAGTTCCAGCCGACTGCGCTGCTTGGCGATCGTGTTTATGCGATTCAGTAGTTTGTCGTCGGCGTCTGTGCAGAACGGACGCAGGGCGATCAAATGGTTAAGCGCAGCGAGCGCCTCGACCACGTCAACGGCGCGAAGATCGGTTTCGAGGCTCAGTTCACACCGCTCTAGGCGGTCCCAGTTGTTGTTGAGTTGAACGGCCAGAGCACGAACCTGATTGAGGTTCACTCCTTGCACTTCGAGCCCCAACAGGGTTGGTGCCATGGCGGTCTCGTCAAGGAGTTCATCAAGGAATTCGCGCCAGCGAACATCGAACTCGATCTGTGATCCGATGTCGTCAAGTACTTCCACTCTGGGAGGTAGTCCTGCCTCTATCGGATGCTCCGACAGGATGCGCTGCGCGAAGGAATGCAGAGTGCCCACCGCTGCGCCGTCGAGCTGCTGCAAAGCCGCAGCCGTGCGCTCTCGCCCCAAATCTGCAAGGGTTTCGGTGCTTTTGAGGCGGGCGCGGATCCTGTCACGGAGTTCGGCAGCGGCTTTCTCGGTGAAGGTAATAGCTGCGATGTTCTCCATCGGCACACCTGAGCCGATGAGTGCCAGCACTCGGTCGACAAGCGCTTTGGTTTTGCCTGAGCCTGCTCCTGCTTCTACGAACAGCGTGCTGCTCAGATCGGATCTGATCGCCTCTCGGTTTGCTTGGTCCGCTAACTGCGATGAGGTCACGATGCCCCCTCGACTGGTTGTGCCGTTGCTTGCGCCGTTGCCTGATCCTGCTCACGATCAGGGTCGACAAGGTCCAAGTAGCTAGCCAGATCTGGGTCGCCTTGTTTGCGCTGCCAGTCGCGCCACTGGTCACGGGTGCCTAAACCGTCGGGATCGCAGTAGTCACACGACACCCACGGCTGCCCGCTGGGTTCATCAGGATGCAACGGAAATAAACCGTCGTTGATCCCGTCAATGATGGTATTGACGGCTTCGAGCACCTGTGGGCGAGCGTCATCGGTGGGGTAGCCGACGTCTTGGAACTGTCCCTTGGTCGAAACGAACCAGTAAGCACCATGACTGCTTGCGGCTTGCGAGATGTTGAGCAGCGTGCGGGCTGCTAGGCCATATAAGACGAGCTGGAGACGGCTGCCACCGAGTGTCGGATCATCAACGCTGAGCTTCTCGTATGACTTGGCGGAGCCTGTCTTGTAGTCGATTACTAGCAGGCCTCCGTCGAGGGTGTTGTCGATGCGGTCGATAGAGCCGCGAACGTTCACGAAGCGACCGTCGCTGATTTCGATGCTGACAGAACCGCGTTCGCTGCCTGGCAAACCGAAATCGAGTTCCGCTTTGGCGGGCTTCGAGTTGTAGAGCGTGCGCTGCTCGTCGTCGAATTCCAAGAAGCGGACAAGGTCTTCCGCGATCTGGCGGCGGTCGTGCTGCCAGTAGAGCTGGCGTCCGACCAGCCCACGAGCGGCGAACTTGTCGCATTCTTGTGCGGCTAGTTCAAGCAGTCGAGCTTGTAGTCGTTCGGGCCAATGTTGTCTGGGTTCAGGCACAGCATCGTCGGCGATGGCTTCGCTGAGCCAAAGTTCGAGGATGCGATGCACGAGGCTGCCGCGTTCCAGCGGGGTGATGCGGTAGTCGTCGTCAGCATCGTCAACAGGATCTACCTTCAAGACGTAGCGCATGAAGTAGGCGTGAGGGCATCGCGCCCATAACTCCAGCCGCGAAGCCGAAACCGTAGTGCCGTCAATGTCGGGACGTGCCAAAGTCGCGCCTCGTAACTGGCCTGCCGACAGGTTGCCATCGAAGCGAGTCAACTTTGACGACATGCGGGCTCGGCGCATTTCGATGCCTCGCCGTAGTTCCGGCCGAAGCCGCACTCCCGGTATCTGGTCGAGTTCGTTCCATCGGCTGGTGTCGCGGTTTTTGGAGTCGTGCCAGTCGAGCAGGCAGCGCGTGTCGTACTCTTGTGTATGCGCCGGGAAAGCTGTGCGACGCAGCCCAGCCACAAATGACGGCACCACTTCGGGTTCGCCCGCATAGTCGAGCAGCCAGCGGCTCGGTGAACGGTCAGCGGCTCGGCGTAGATCACCTCTGGGGCACAAAAGCAACGTTTCATCTGCGGCGGCTAGCACGGCTACTAGCGCCCGATGATCATCGCCTGACCGGTCGCCTCGGGCAGGCAGATCATTACCAACGACACGCCGTTCGCGATCAGGCAACAGCGTGTCGTCGCTACGGTGAGCCGGGAAAGCACCCTCAGCCATGCCGCACACCACCGCAAGGTCGAGTTCCATGCCGACCGCCATACTCACCGGACCCACAAACACTCCCCAGCCCAAGCGTCCGTGCTGGCTTGACGAGGTCTCCATTTCGTGGCGCAAAGCTCGTCGGAACACTGCAACCGAGGCTGGCTCTCCCGTGCTGTCAAGCTCGCTCAGCCATTTAATGGCCTGATCGACGCGGCTGGCCATCTCACGTTCGTCGTCGGGCCAACTAGAGCGGGTTCTGCCTCCCAGGTATTTATGCACAAGGTCTTGGCACCACTTCGACATTTCCGCCCATGAACCCAGCGGTTTTGACGGGTTCAGGTCGCTGTGCAGCTCTGTTATGAAGCTGCGAAGTTCGTCGGCTCGCAGGGCACTGCGAAGCACGCTCTGTGTTCTCCACGACTGTTCTTCATCGCCTTGTAGTCGGTCGGCTTCGTCTCGGCGGTCAGCGGCGTAGCGTTCGAGCCGTTGCTGCCAACTGTCGATTCCTGCTTCAACTCTGGCTGCCCGAGCGATTCGCTCCCAAGCCGCTGTGGGAGCGCTCTGCCATTGGCTGCCGGTTGAAGCGCCGCCGGTTGTGTCGCCGCCAGCTGAAGCGCCGCCGGTTGTGTCGCCTGCAGCTTCGGTGCTTTGATGATCGGCTAGGCGCACACTGGTGGGCGCACCGGCCAGCCATGCCATCACAGACCGACGCGAGAAACCTCGGCCTTGTACTTTTGTGCTGGGCTCGCTGTCTGTAAGTGCCAGCATCTCCAGCAGCGACCGACCCAGAAGCGATGTCTCCACAGTGCGCACCGTTGATCCGCATCGTGGGATAGCTGCTGCGTCCAAAGCGTCGCTTAGCAGACGGGCATACGGTGCGTCGAGCCCGTAGAGAATGGCGCATCGACCCAGTGGCGTGCCTTTGCGGGCTGCGTCAACCACGGCCCGTACTGCGTGTCGCACCTCGTCGTCAGCATCGGACAAGCTCACGGCCCGCACTCCGTCATCTGTTGGTCTGAGGGCGGATGGTTCTGGATGGGGTGCCGTTTGGGGAGCGGTCTGGTTTACGCCGAGTTGCTGCAAGCAAGCCCAGACGGCTGCGTCGGCATCTTGCGCCCCAGTGAGCCCTGCGATGATTTTGATGCCGATCGTCTCAGCCAAAGCACGCAGCAGCAGCGTCTGGGTGCGAGTGAAGCTTTGCGGCAGAAACACGATCACCGGGCCAAGCTTTTGTTGTGCCTGATCAGGGTTGGCTCGCACCAGTTTTTCAGCAGCCTCAGCTAGTTGCGGCGAAGATGTAAACCCAGCAGCGTCAAGGTCAGAGGCCACCTGTCGATGAATTCGCACAACATCTCGAGCGCGCGGCGACTCGTGTGCGAGTTTCTTGAGTTGTGCGTCGGTTAGTTCCGATAATTCGCGGTGTGCTCGTGTGAGAGCCAGTTCAGTGGCGGGATGGTTTTCGACACCGCGAAAGTGCCCAGGGTTTTCACGCAGCGCCAAACGAACCGTTGACGCGATGATTGCGCCGCTGGCACCTCGATGCTTTTTGGATGTCATGTTTGTGGCTGCGAGCCGCTCGGCGAGCCTGTGAACGGTGAGGCAAGCCACAGCAGCAATTCCGCTGCTCGCAGACCGTCGACCGTTCTGAGACCGCTGAAAGTCTTGAGATCGCTGCCCGTCTTGAGACCGCTGCCCGGCCAGCGCCCGCCGAGCAGCCAAGCCCACATAGTTGATCGGCACCACCACAGTCACCGGGGCCAAGCAGTCGCCAGCTTTGGCCTCGGCAACAGCGTCGGCCAGAGCCTGATGCGCAGGCGGCCCAAAAGCCGTGCGGATCAACTCGATTTTCGTGTAGCCCACCGGTTCATTCGCCCCGAATCTCAACTCACTTGCCATACCCGCACCCTACGCCAGCCCTACGACATCGTCCTGTGCCAGTGTGCAGAAGTGCGCCTCCCGATCCAGAAGACACAGCAATATCGCTTGCAAGGTGGGATGCTGATCTGCGCTTACTGCTTGAGACGGATCAAAAATGAAAGTTGTCACAGTCTATCAATGAAGCCATTATTTCTATTAAAGTTCTTGATGTTCTAACTTAATTTTTAGTAGCAGATCTGTGGTCATCTAGACGAGTTAATCCTTGTGCGATCAAATTCTTAGCGGCAGTTCTAATCTCAATACCGGACTCATCACTATATGCTAATAATCGATCAAACGACTCTACTTCGTCGGCCTGCCATACAAGTTCAAGGCGTCTTGTAGGCAATGTAGCAATATGCTCGTAGGGTTGATCTGGACCAGCCCAATAGCATTTTTCACATATGGAATCTTGACGCTCAGCCCAGTTAGGGCAGCTCTCACATGCCCATGACTTGACCCGATTCATAGCAGCACTTACAGGCATGAAGTCTCTAACATTGAATGGACGCATCGGATCACCTGATACGTGAAATGGAATTCGATGATCAATCTGAAGTTCGTCTGATTCAAAAACAATTCCAGTAAAAATATCTCTTTGGCCGTAGTGATTGAGTACATCTTGTCTGAATTGTTTGGAGATGGATAGCCGTTCATGAGCTGTCATATCAAGAGCTATCGGGAGATCTGGGAATCGGTAGTGAGCGACTTGCTTACCGTCTACCTCTTTCATCACAGTCTCGAGTGGAATGCCTCGATCTCTTACATCTCGAGCTGCTCGAGGAGGGTGATCGTAACCGAGTGCTGCGAGAGTTGTTGTCGTCACGTAGCCGTGAACTAATATTTCTTCTACTACACGTCTATTTCTTCTACTACACGTCGGCTGCGTCCAGATGTGCGATCTAATATTTGCTTGATGGTGGCTTGATCAAGGTCTGCCTTGGATGGGCCAATTTCAGAACTAGACACGGCTATCAGGGGGATAGTAGCAGTTGTTTAGTAGTGTCTTTTGTGCAGGACATTCTACCGAGTAGATGAGGTGAAATGTAGAGTGATTCGGTTGTGTGTTCTGTGCGCCCTAGTAGCGTAGCGGCTGTAGATCGACCAGCATATAATTCCATGCGGTGAAGTCCCAATTCAGATGGAAGTGGTGGCCCATACGTCTTGGTACCGGTCTGGCCATCATAGGATAATACAAATGGAACTCGCATATCTATCAGGTCCGCCAAGAAGCACTCAAACTCTGAGCGGACAACCGTACATGCGTAACGGGAGTCTCTCGTTGAAGATACGCCCTGATAGGGAGGATCCATATACCAGACTTGACCTTTTTCATAGAGTGCAGGCATTGCGCGATAGTCAATAGCTGTAATACGAGTCCGGCCTCGCAGAGCATTGGATATAGCTGAGATTCGTTTCGCCACTATATGAGGTTGCGTCCCGAGCCTTCTATTGTCGGAGCTTTGATTGAAGTGCCCCATTGAGTTGTAACGAACGGCACCCTTCACAGCTCGGGAGAGCAGATAAAAAAGATCAGCAGAATTGTGATCCTCATTGAATCTATTTCGAATCGTTATATAGAAACCTTGTGGATCAGATTTCTGAGCATGCCATAGTTCTGAATAGTCTTGGACAAGGCGATTAGGCTCTTCAAGAATCACACGCCACAGATCCGCAAGAGGCTTATTCTTGTCGTTGATCCAGTAGCATCCCGCAAGACGATCTATCGCTGCACGAACAGAAACAGCGGCAGAACCTGCGAACGGTTCTACCAGTTCTGAGTCCCTGGACAGCTGGAGCCGCTGGATGATCACTGGTGCAATCAGACGCTTTGAGCCCTGATACTGAAATGGTTGCAACATTGAGTTCGCCTTCTGCATGACCCTTCTTAGTTAGATTCGCGTTCTTCATCCGAAGTGTGAATGAGCTTTGTCCGCGAGACTACACGCAGGGTAGGACACGTCTCAGGAATCCCGAACATCCTCTTGGCGGCGGCTGCCGCTGAGCGCAGGTGGCAGCGCTCGTGTCCTGTCTGGTGGGTGGGGTTTAGTGGTAGTGGGTTTTCTTGATCATTTGGCGGATCCACTCGCCTGAGGTGACCGGCTCATGGTGGGGAGGATCATCAGCCGAAGCACAAGTCGGGATGCACTCAATAACAGCGTCGTAGGCGGGCTGATGAAAGAACGCAACCGAGATGCGGCTGCCGACGGCCTGCTCGTGGACTACCACCCGATGCTGAGTCGATACCCAGCGATCATTAGTCCAAGCAGCCATCAGATCACCGAGGTTCACCACCAGAGAGCCCGCAACCGATGGGACATCCGTCCAGGCACCTTCCGGTGACAGAACTTGCAGTCCCGGTTGGCTGTCGTGGTGCAGGATCGTCAAGCTTCCCCAGTCGGTGTGGGAGCCTCGCCGGTACTGTCCAGGCAGCGGAGGCGCTTGCAGTTCTGGATAGTGAAGCACGGTAAGGCCGGTGATGTGCTCGGCGATCTTGTCATCGAACCAGTGCTCATCCAGATTCAACGCCAGCGCCATCAGCCGCATCAGGTCGGTGGCCAAAGCCTCCAGCACCGCATAACAGTCGTTGAGAGCTTCCCTGAAACCTGGAGCCTGCTTTGGATCAGGCCACACGTTGGGAGCAAAGAAATCCGCTCGACCGTCACCGGCTACGGCATGTGAACCGGCCCGAACCGCGTCGGCAGGATCATCGAAGCGGCTCACAGAGAAAGCTTCAGCCAAGTCTGGGGGAGTCACCTCGTCATGGGCTAGCGCCAGCGCCGAACTACGTAACGGCACATAACCCAAACGGTTTTGATCATGGCGCACCCAAGACATCTTCACTTGCAGCGGCAGCGCGAACAGTTGCCGCGAAACGAAATCCACCCTCTGTAGTAGTTCTGCCGAGATGCCGTGGCCGGTAATCAGCAGAAAACCGACATCTTCACACGCCTGCCGAATGGCATCCACAGCCTCGTCTCGCCGAATACCCGGCTCGAAAGCACCAGACAGATCCACCAGTGGCACCCGAGCCGACATTGATGCAGAAGAGGTCATGCTCATGGAAAGAGGGCGCTGAATGCGGTCCAGATCAGCCACAGGCCAACGACGATGAAAGGCCCTGGTATGGCGATGAACACGATCCACGTCAGAGAGCGCACCCAGCCGGGACGATCAGCGAAACGGCGCTGATGAAAGGCTGCGTCGAGGCGTTCAGCTTCCAGATCGGGCTGCTCAAGCCCCAGCAGGTCGGCGGCCACCTCAGCGACCTCCACCCGAACCACCAGCAAAGCCAGCCGGTGAGTCATGTGATGCGGTGCCACTTCGCTGGCTGGATCAACTAGCACGGTGGCTTCATATCCCGCCTCATGCAGGCGCGCTGCGGCTACATCAGCCTCGAAACGACTGGGATACTCAGCGATGGCGACCATACCCGGCAGCGGTCTCATCCTCATAGCGTGCCCGATTCGCATCGGATTTGTGCCCGAGGCGCGTCAGGTTTGTGCCCGACAGGCGCTGGATTTGTATCCGACAGGTGCTGGATCCGTGCCCGAGGTGCGTCGGGTCCATCCTCGGAGTGCGTCAGGTTCGTGCCCGAGGTGCGTCGGTTCCGTGCCCGAGACACGCCTCACCTGTGCTTGAGCGCAGGAGCATTGCGAGGCATTGCAGAGGCGGCGCAGAGGCTGCGGGGTCAGCGAGTAGTGTTCGCGACTGTGAACACCGCAGTGGCCGTAGATCGGCTTGTCAAAGATTACGGCTCGGCCCGAGCAGTTGACGGAGTGAGTTTCGAGGTCGCCCGCGGCGAAGTGTTCGCCCTGCTTGGCCCCAACGGCGCTGGCAAATCCAGCATCGTTGAGATACTAGAAGGTCACCGTAAACGCACTTCGGGCACTGTGTGCGTGCTCGACACCGACCCAGAAACCGCAGGCAGCGACTTCCGTGAACGGATCGGCATCGTTTTGCAATCGTCGGGGATCGACCCAGAGTTGACGGTGCGTGAGGCGATCAACTTCTACGGCGCCTCCTACCAAAACCCGACAGCAACCAACGAACTAATCGAACTAGTGGAACTGCAAGACAAAGCCGATTCGCGTATTTCCACATTGTCGGGGGGGCAGCAGCGTCGCATTGACCTAGCGCTGGGGCTTGTAGGCGACCCCGAAGTGGTGTTCCTAGATGAACCGACCACCGGTTTCGACCCGGCTGCTCGGCGTCGAGGCTGGAAACTTGTTGAAAGGCTCGCCTCGCAGCAGCGAGCCGTGCTTTTGACCACCCACTACCTTGATGAGGCTGAAGCTCTGGCGGATCGTGTGGCCGTGCTGGCCAAAGGCCGCATCGTCGCTGAAGGCACACCGGCGCAACTGCGGGCTCGTGCCGGATCGGCTCTGATCTCATTTGTGCTGCCAGATCACATCGACACGGTTGCCGATCTTCTGGCACCGCTGTCTGGTGAGATCGTTGGCAGGCAGAGCAGTGTGCAGATCACAACTGACACACCGACTGCCGATCTTGCTCACCTGACCGGCTGGGCGCATCAGCGTGGCCTAGAACTAGAAGGATTGACTGTCACCAAACCAAGTCTTGAAGACGTGTATCTGGGACTCGTCGGTGATGGCGACGACGGCGGCCGAGTTGATGCAGTTGACGCGGTTGATCTGGTTGATGAGACGCTTGATCAAAGCGGATCCGACTTGACCAACGAAGGCGAAGGTGTTTCGTGAAGCAGGCACGAATGCTGTCAACGCTGTCTGTAGGGCTGAAGCAACTGTGGCGTTGCATTTGCTTGCAGAACCGGATCTTCTGGCGCACCCCCATTGCGGCTTTCTTCACCCTGGTGTTCCCGATTTTGATGCTGGTGCTGTTCACCGCCATCTTCGGCAACGACGACTTCGACAGCGTTTACGGCCGCATAACCAGCAGCCAGTTCTATACGCCCGGCCTGGCTGTGTATGCGGCTGCTTCATCCACCTACACCGGTATCGGCATCACTTTGGCTAGCCGCCGAGAGTTGGGCATTCTCAAACGTGTGCGAGGCACGCCTCTGCCACCCTGGGCTTACTTGGGCGGTGTGGTGCTGTCGGCGGTGTGGATCGCAGCTCTGGGAGTGACCGCAATGGTGGTGCTCGGGGTAGCGGCCTACGGCGTCAACATTGAGGCTGCCAAACTTCCCGCCATGATCATCACTTTCGTAGTGGGTACAGCATCGTTCGCAGCGCTCGGGTTGGCTCTTTCGTCGCTGGCTCGCACAGTGTCGATGGCAGTGCCCGCCGCCAACGCCACGCTTTTGCCGCTGGCGTTCATCTCTGACATCTTCGTGCCTTTCGGCACCGACATTCCTCAATGGCTAGACGTGATCGGCGATATTTTCCCACTGAAACATTTCGGACGGGCTTTCAGTGAGGCAATGAACCCGTTCTCGGCGGCACCGGCTTTTGAGTGGCAGCGTCTCGCAATACTGCTGGCGTGGCTGGTGGTAGGGGCTCTTGTGGCGTCTAGGAAGTTCAGTTGGGAACCGCCCGTGCTGGCCGGACGAAGCTCACGACGCCGCAGCCGTGCCAGCGGGGGCGACGCTGAATAGGTCGCTGTAGCGGTTTTGTAGATATCTCGTCTGGTTGAGACGTGGGTCTGGGGTCGGTGTGTTTTCGTTGAATAGGGTGCTGTAGCGACTGCTCGCTGCGAGCCAGTTTTGGCTACGTGCGGATGTGGTGGTCTAGTGTGGCATCCGATGACTGCCGATGACGCTCGCCCGTATGACGATCGCAAAGAAGACCACCGCGACGACGATCACTACTACGAATACGACGAGTTCGGTCTGCTCAGCGAAAACGCCGAAGAATACGGTCTCGAATGGTCGGGCCAGCCGACGGTTCGCCGCGAGACGCTTCGCTTGCCTTCGGGCTTGAACCTGTCGGCTCTGGTTTGGGGTACGAGCTCTCCCGAACTGGTGCTGATCCACGGTGCCGCGCAGAATGCTCACACTTGGGACACTGTGGTGCTAGCTCTTGATCGCCCGCTGGTTGCGCTTGATTTGCCTGGACATGGCCGCTCCGATCATCGGGTGGATCATCATTACGGGCCTGTGTCAATGGCTCAAGACGTGGCTGTGGCTGTGGCCGCATTGGCACCGGCTGCTGAGGCGATCGTCGGCATGTCGTTGGGTGGGCTTACTTCTATCTGTCTGGCTGCTGATCACCCGAACCTAGTGAAACGTCTGGGCGTTGTGGACATCACCCCTGGCACAGACCACAAAAAAGCCGAGTCGATAGTCGCATTCGTTGAGGGCCCTGAATATTTCGACAGTTTTGAGGCGATCTTGGAGCGCACCATCGAACATAATCCCTCAAGGAGTTATTCATCGTTGCGGCGTGGCGTGCTGCACAATGCCCATGAACTAACCGACGGTCGCTGGACATGGAACTATGACCGTTTGCGTGACTGGAAGTCTGGTTCAGGTCTCGAGCCTGGGTTCGGTGAACTCTGGGAGAAGGTTTCGGCGATATCGGCACCGACCGCTTTATGGCAAGGCGGCGCTTGGAGCGTGGTCGACGATGATGATGTTGCAGAGTGGATGCGAAGGCTGCCTGCCACGGCGCATAAGGTGGTGGAGGGTGCTGGCCATTCGATCCAGGGCGACCGCCCGCTAGAACTCACCGCACTGATCGAGGAACTTTTGGCACGTTCTGTGTCTTGAACGCTGGGACTTGGTTGACTAAGAACGGTTAAGATGCTTCGTCTTGAAGATTGCGATTAACGATTTGAGGGATACATGATGAGACGGATCGGTCGTCGGCGTCAGCAGTGGCCTTTAACCGTTCAAGCGTCTCGAGCGGAAACCGAACCGCCAATACGTGTGTTCGTCGGTTAGTGTATTATGAGGGGGTTAGTTGTGTGGGGCAGGCTAGGTAGGTGCCGATATCTTCTGGTTGGGGTAGTACTAGTTTGTTCAAGGTCGCTTCTGGGTCTATGAAGACGGTTGCAGCGCTGTTAGCTCCGCAGGTGAGCAGTTCGCCAGTATCGGCAAGGCTAAGCCAGGTGACACCAGAAAAGCATGGCAGGTGAGCTGGATGCACGGATAGCATGAATATTTCGCCGTTGTGGCGGGCTTGTGCGTTCCATCGGTCGCCGTATTCACGCAACGGGTCGCGCATCTCGTAATACTGTGCATAAGTGCCGGTGTCTACACGCAACAAGTCTCCTTCAGTTGTTACTTCTATGTTCGATGGGCGCTGCTGCACCGATTCCAGCAATGAGTCTGAAGGTTCCACAACTACGGGATCATAATATTCGCCCCAGCGAACTCTGAAAGTCCAGTTAGTAACGTCAGGTGCTCCGCCAACTTCAATACCATCTTCACCGAGGGAGATCATCCCTACTTGACCCAAACAGTCAATCCGCAACCCTGGTAATCGAACTTGTCGATGGGTTTCGTCGGGATCCAAAGTCCAGTATCGCAGCGCCCATTCCAAGGCGTATTCGTTGTAGATAGTCGGAAAATATCCGATGGGCCATAATTGAACCAGCCCACGGAAGGGCCATGCTGGTGGTGCGCCTTCAACAAAACTGCCTGGCACCGGCCAGTATGGAGGCGACCACTGAAGTGGTTCAGTTGTAGTGGTGGATGGTGTGGTCGTGGAAGCGGTGTCCAATTCGTCAGCAGGAGTCGCTGATTCAACCGACTGCTTTTGATAGTCATCAATCTCAGCCTGTGTTGTCGGAGGGTTAGCGACATTGTTCGTAGGGGGTTTCTGCGACCCATCCGATGGACTGAGTACCACGGACCCCTCACTCGTGTCAGGGCTCGTAGTGTTTGATGCCCGGTTGGTTGGAGTTTCAGTCTCTGGAGATGCTGGTGCTGTCGGCTCTGCATCCTCACCAGCGTTCGATTTTACTCCATCTCCGGTAGCACAACCTGCGATCAGTGTCCCCATGACACACAAAACCGACAAAAATCGCACTCTTCTTATCAACGGCTGGGCTACAGTTTGGCTCATTGTGGAAGCAATTCACGTAGGTCTACAGCACGAGGGCAAGGCCCTGGCTCTTTAGGCGGAGGATTCATTGGTAAGGCCAAAGCCTCACTTAGTTGCTTATTATCATCAAAGTTTACTTCATTTTCGGCTACTGCGCTTGATGAAGGGATTAACGGGAATACTGTCTCGGAAATGCCTGTAAAATTGCTATCAAAGTTTACAAGTATCGGCCCAAAATTTCCCCAACCGCAAATCAGTGACTTGCCTGTATGGGCGGATATTACGTTGGCTAGTTGGGGGCCACAATTAGGCTCATGCGGATCAGTCAGTAATCCATAATTCTGGCCATCAGTGCCCGCCAGTTCAATATTGTAATAGACTTCCGAAAGGTATGAAAATATTTCACGCTCAGAAGCATTGAGCGGGTAATCCATTTTTGAGATATCTGTGCCCAGATCAGTTGGGATATTGTTACGATCAAACTCAAAGAACCTGGTATCTGCTGCGTTAGTGATTCTGAAGACGTTAACATAGAATATAGGTTGCTCAATCACAAAGGTCGGAGACACTCTCACAGTAGATGCAAGTGATGCACTTGTCCAGGATCCGGGTACACTTGTCCAGGATTCTAAAGAAGGTGCTAGTAATGGGTATGCTTCATCGTTCCACGGAACCCTAATATATGCTCGTCCTGAGTGGTGGTTGAAATATGACATCTCAATTCCTGATAAACTTGCAACCATATGTCCAGGACCACAGCCACCGGTCGTCATTAATTTTAATGGCACGCTGGACAAAGTTGAATCAGTATAATTCCAAAATTGAAGGCTTGGTCCGTCATTGATTTCTGGATCAGACTCCCACGGCGGGTCAATATAGTTGCCAAAGCTATCAATCTCGATAGTGCTACGATCGTAAACATTGCTGTGGTATTTCATATGAGGGTGATAAAAGTTTATGATTCCGCGAAATGGACGAGTTGGCCAGCCAGTTCGAGTGTCAACATCTGATGCTGCTGAGTTCGCGGAGACTTCGTTATCGTGTGCTACTGCTAGCGATATATCCAAATGACTACTACTAGCAGCCAAGAAGCTAAACAGAGTGATAAATACTAAGGATAGCTTCCACTTACTGTAGCAACACATCGGTGAGTCCCCTAAGTAACGGCAGTGTCGCCCCAGCGGAAGGTTCCGGCTGGTTGATCAGCAAGGCCATGCATCATAATATAGTCAAGTAACAACATATAATGATTGATGTACTTGACTGGATCAAAACATTCCATTCCTAGATCCGAAAGCAGTATTTGGTAAGCTTGCTCAGATGATGCCCCCCATATGCCATCATAAGATGTTCTGATAGCGGTGAATGCATTAATACAATCCTGAATGAAATAGTGGCACGACATGGATGCTCTTGCTCGGCTTCCTCGACGTATTCTCAAAGCAACATCACAACCAGTATCAACGTGGAAATGATTATCATGGTCACGGATGCCGCGATTGAGAACGTATCCAAACCACTTGCGTAGCCCTGCTTCGACCGCAACCAGACGCCTGTGTGTGGTAGGTTGCCAATTCTCGTTAGAGTCATGTACTTCAAGAGCGGCTTCTGTGGGGTTTGATCTATGCCCACCTGCCCATTCGATCCACTTGATATCGAGTGCCTTGCCTACATTATGGAAAGTGTCTCGTATGCTACCGGCTTTGCCACCATCGTGTCCTATCCAAGACAGATTGCCATATTGAGAGCTACCGTACATTCGCGAGAAATAACTGATATTGTTTACAAAGCTGTTGAGAAGTGGCTCTAGCGATGCGTCTAGATTAAGATCACCTGGCGCGTGAAAGGAGTGAGAGTTCTGATTGTCTAAATAATACGCGCGGTAGGTGACATTGACGGTGCCACTACCCGAAGACGCGAACTTGTATTCTGGATATTTCTGAGGTGGCGGAGGATTGTAGCTGCACGTTGGAATGGTCATAGATGTCTCACAGAGGTCATGGTTGTCTAGGTGGTTTGGGAGTGCGCGGTGGCCGACTGGGCAACAGAGCATTTTTGCCGTCTGGTGCTGTAATTAATATGTCTGGGGAGATACGATGTGTGATTGAGTCGTTAGCAGTTAATGCGGCGATTTCGGCGAGGGCACCATTCTTGAAGCGTTGGATTTGGCGTGTGCCAGTGGCGGTTTCCACAGCCGCTTCGATGATGTCGCCTGAGGCGGTGATTCCGAGTAGGCGTGTGTCAGGGTCAAGGCTGAGCAGGACTTGGTTCTGATCGTCGTAGCCTTTTATGTTGTTGCGATCAGTGACTATGAGCAGGTCGCTGGTGCCGGTATCGCTTGCGCCCCACAGTGTGCCGTGGTCAAGTGGGATAGAGTCGCGGACCGTAGTCGGTCGTCCGTAGATAGCTTCTGCGAGGCTGATCTGACTCACTTCAATGACTGAGTCAGGCATTTCGGCGATGCTGTAGTGGTCTGCCGCCAAGACACTGCCACGTTCAAGCACAGCGCCGAAAGACCCGCCCGTCCCTACACGCAAAGGTAAGTCAAGTGTCTCCCAGTTCTGTAGATCTTCGCTGACGATGAGGGAGGGTAAGCGCTCAATGAAGATGTGCTGGTAGGGTCGCACGCTAGGCTTTTCGCCTTGATCCAGAAGGATCTTGGAGTCTGCACCTGCTTGTTCCAGCAGAGTTTTGTAGGAGGTTCCGGCCTCAAAGGTGGCTGTTTCAGTCTGTAATAGGCGGTGCCCTCCGATGACCAGCAGATTCTCATGAGTGCCCAGACAGCGACCAGTAAACCCTTCAGGCACAGTCACGAGATGATCGCGTGCTGCCATCTCGTAACGCACCAGCATTCCCTGGGGGCCTTGCCGAAGCGTGAGCAGTTCGTCCTGCCAGTTTGTGGCATCCACGAACCCTGATTCCACATGAGTTATCGACAGGTTAGCCAGTTCGCCTGTATCACCGCGATCATTTGTATCGGGTTGGTCTGACTCGGACTCACCGATACTGGGCAGGCTGGGTTCTGAAGTTTCGGTTCCTAATTCGTCGTTGCTGGAGGTTTCGTTGGCATAGACGCGTGAGTTGAACACTAGGGCACTGCTGGCCCCGCCCACGACGACTAAGAATCCGCGCCGACTAAATCGTTGTGAATCTAAGGGCATTGTTTGGGTCGTCCTGTGCTATCAGATTCGGCTCGTATCGTGAGACGGTCTGCTTTGTTAGGGTCAGGCTTGATGTCGCTGGATGTGCTCGGTGCTGAGCATCCGATGGGGTAAGGAACTTTTATGTTTAGGGTGAAGTTGCCTGAGATCGATGGAGTAGTACCAACTGCGGGTTTAGGTATTGTCGCCACCGCCACATACATGCCTTGTGGCAGAGTCGCAGTGATCCATGAGTCTGTACTGTTGGTGTTTCCATATGTGCGATAGCCGTTATCGTCCTCGCGCAGCAGAGTTCCTAGATCTACCCCGGCGGTTGTACCCGAACTTGCTACAATCCGACGCGAGAGCATGAGATAGGTGTCCTGACTAGATGTGAGCCGTATCGTGACCTCAGCGGAATTAAACGGAACCTCGAAAACAAAATAGCGAGCAGGCCGTTTACTGGTGCCGTCTAAGAAAGTGCAAGAACTATTGACAGCAGGCCATGGTCGGTCTGCGACATACCAGCGCACGACCGGGATACGCTCAATACATGCTGATGACACGGTACCGTTAGGCAGTTTGGCAATTCGTGGAACCCAAGAGGTATCAAGGCTGCAACTCGTCTGCCCAGCGGGAACGGCTTCTCTCTGAGGACACAATCGCAACCCGAACCCGTAACGGCCCACCACAACCGTAGAGCCGTTCTTCTTGAACCCCAGCACAATCCTGTAGTTGCCGACTCTCGCTACACTCGGCGAAATAGTGATTTGGCCGCTACCCTCGCTGTAATTCAAAGATACGGAACTGCTAAGCACGGACGGTTGCACAGCTTCAATGTATGGTCGCAGTCCGCCACCTTGGATTGCGCTATCGTTATCCGACTCAAGATCGAACGAGAAAGGCAGCGCTAGCTTGTCTCCAGCGGTACCCCAAACAGCTGCAGAAAGTCCTGTGACAGTGACAGGGCCTGCTATCTTCGCTGGAGTTTGCACTCCCACCGTGAGAATGAAATCACCCGTGGTGCTAGCACTGTACGAGGTCGCCTCAATTGTGTAGTCGCCCGACGGCAGAAACACCGATGAGAGGCGCGAGTTGCGTCCGACCCCTCCGTCGTCATCGAGCTCAAGTAATCTCCCTGACGCTTCATGCCCAGATAGAAGCATCAGATAAGTGTCAAGAGACCGTGTTTGTCCTGAAGCGGACTTAAGATCAATCGACAGCCACGCTGAAGATGCAAGAGTGATTTCGTAGCGCTTAGCAAAATAGTGTCGAGTGGTGGTGCCGCGGTTCTGTGATATGCATCTTGAAGCGAGTTTCCCCCGCACCTGTTGAACCGTAGGCACCGACAGAGCGACGCTACAGGGTGCTGGAGCGCTGCGTATTGAGACGTTTATCGGGCGAGCAGGCGGGGGTCTTGTTGTTGTGGTGGGTGGTCTTGTGGTGGTTGGTGGACAGGGTTCTACGTAGACCCATTGGTGTGTGCTGTCGGCTCGGTGGATGCGGTAGCGGAGTCTGTTTGTTGCGTGACATGATGGGCGGGTTAGGTGATCATCGGGGTGGCACCATGCGGGGCTGTAGGCGTGTCGGTG
>JAPYNU010000083.1 GCA_028283245.1 Candidatus Aldehydirespirator catecholifindens
CGACGGTGGACGCTGGTGGGTCTGGATGACGCGGGCGGTTCGGCGATGGACACTGGCAGGACAACTCGATGCAAGCAGCTCGACGATAGACGCTGGCAGGACGAAGTGACGCGGGCGGTAGGCGATGGACACTGGCAGGACAACTCGATGCAAGCAGCTCGACGATAGACGCTGGCAGGACGAAGTGATGCGAGTGCTAGGCGATGCCCACTGGTGGGTCTGGATGACGCGGGCAGTTCGGCGATGGACGCTGGCAGGGCGGGGTGATGCGGGCGCTGGGGATAATCTGAGGTCATGCGAAGGCCGCCGATCCGCCAGCTTGATTTGGCTGGGTCGCCCGAAGAGATGGGCAATGCTCACGGTCGGGCGCACGCTGCTGAGATCCGTCACTATGCCGAGCATCGAGTTGACCTTGTGGCGGGCGGACTCTGGAGCGGCGGGCCGCTGAAACGCGGTGCCGTGCTGGAGTTGGCCGATGCCTGCTTGGACGCCCATGAATCGTTCTCGCCTCGGCTGCACGCCGAAATGCTGTCGATGGCGGCGGTTGCACAGATCACCCCAGCCGAAGCAATCGTGGTGGGCGGCTTCACCGACTTCGTTGACACGGTGCGTGCCGTTGCTGGCGGGTCGCATCCGGTGAGCGTGAGCGAAGACGACTGCACCGCTTTTTTGGTGCCCGCGTCACTGGCCGAAGCCGATGCAGCGATGCTGGGGCAGACCTGGGACATGCACGACACAGCCACCGACCATGTGATCTTGGCGCGCCTGCAACCCGACGCAGGACCTGGCGTGATGGTGTTCACCACGGTGGGATGCCTGGGACAGATCGGCATGAACACTCACGGCGTGTGCGTGGGTATCAACAACCTGGTCGGAAACGACGGACGCTTCGGTGTGACTTGGCCGACCGTGATGCGTGAAATGTTGGCTCAGTCGAGCGCCACCGAAGCACTTGATGTGCTACTGGGTGCTGATCTAGCGGGCGCGCACAACTATCTGATCCTCGACTCTGCGGGCTGCGGCTTTAATGTTGAAGCGATGCCTTCGATCCGTGCGGTGCAGTCGCTGGGGGATATGCCGCTGGTGCATACCAATCATGTGACCAACCCTGAAGCGCGACGTTTTGAGGGCGAACGCGACGCTGCGATGATGGCCGACTCACGGCATCGATTGCAGCTTGCCGCTGAGCTTCTGTCGGGCTGCGGCGCAGACGGCGCAGTCGGCGCAGACGGCGCATCAGATAATCTCGCAGATGATCTCGTGCCTATAGATGTCAAGCAGCTCATGGAACTGACTGGTGAACCCAGCGCTATTTGTCGCCGTCCCGATGCCCGCTACCGGATAGAGACGAGCGGAGCGGTGATTATGCGACCCCGCAGTGCAGACCTTTGGGCCTGCTGGGGGCAACCCGCCGACAACGACTACCAGCATTTCTCAGTGCAAGACCGAGCCAGTGCGAAAGACCGAGACGACGTGCAAAACCGAGCCAGTGCGAAAGACCGAGACGACGTGCAAAACCGAGCCAGTGCGAAAGACCGAGACGACGTGCAAAACCGAGACGATATTCAGGCTGGCAGCATCCACATGAGGGCTGCCGCAATCAGAGCCGACTAGGGTTCTTGGGTTGCCATGACTGAGTTGACATTCACGAAAATCCGGGCCGAATGGGCCGAAGTGCTCGAACACATTGAGCACAGTTCGTTCCCGACTGCTGATCGAGCCGATCTCTATCAAGTGGATGAGTTGCGTTCACTGGCCGAAGATTTCCCTGAAGGAACCGTGGTGGTGCTTGACGGCGACACTCCAGTAGCGATGGGTCTCGGTATCCGCATCAACTTCGATTTCAGCCAGACGCAGCATTCGGTGCGCGACATGATGGGAGCTGACGGCGGTTCGGGCCATGTCGCCGACGGTGACTGGTATTACGGAACCAGCATCGCGGTGCTGCCGCAGTATCGACGTCAGGGCATCGGGCGGAAGCTTTATGACATGCGCAAACAGATCTGCCACGACCTTGACCTTGCTGGCATCGTTGCGGGTGGGGTGATCCCCGGCTACGCCGACCATATTGACGAAATGTCCGCAGCCGACTATGTAAACAAGGTTGCTGCCGGTGAACTCTACGATCCCACGCTCACCATGCAGATCGCTAATGGCTTTGAGGCCAGAGGCGTAATCGCCGACTACATCCGCGACCCTGCGGTAGGCAGTTGGGCTTCGTTGATCGTCTGGAACAACCCCGACTATTCAGGCCGCCAAACCTAGAGTAGTCTCAGGCCAGCCAGCGCTCAGGCGGCGGCGATCCACTCGTCGATCATCTTTAGCAGGTCGTGATAGCTGCTGCAGCTAGGGAGCTGCGGATATTCGGCGGCAACATTGGCCGAAGCTCGGAAGAGCACCCCAATATCGGCTTGGGCAAGCATGGTCACGTCGTTGTATGAGTCGCCGACAGCCGCCACTCGATAGTTCAGCGACTGGAAAGCTTCGACGGCTCGCTGCTTCTGGTTCGATATGCGCAGTTGGTAGCCAGCTAAACGCCCGTCCTGCTCTATCAGTCGATGACACAGCATCGCTGGCTGACCCAGTTTGGCTGCCAGCGGGCGACCGAACTGCTCGAACGTGTCCGACAGCACCAGCACTGGCATCTGTGACCGCAGTTCTTGCAGGAAGTCGACGGCACCCTCCAGCGGGCTCATACCCTCAATCACCTTCAAGATCAGGTCGAGCTTGATACCTGCCGCGTCCAGCGCTTCAACCCTGCCAGCAAACAGCACATCAATATCGGGTTCGTCACGGGTAGTGCGACGCAGAACGTCAATGCCGGTGTGTTCAGCGACGGCTTCCCATATTTCGGGGGTGAGCACGCCCTCAAGATCAAGTACAGCTAGAGGCTGCTGAAGAGTGGTCATTCGCTTGCGGTGCTTGCGGGCATCATCTCGGCAGCGCGACGGTCAAGCTCGTCGTCGTCGACGTCCTCAATGTGGGTTTGGACACCCCATCTGTGGCCCCACGGATCAGTGAACTGCCCGACGCGGTCGCCGTAAAACTGATCGATGGGAGATTGCAAATCGCTAGCCCCAGCTGCGATCGCGGCTGCATGGACGGCATCACAGTCTTCGACGTAGACGCTCAGCGACACCGACGTCCCGCCTACTGCTGCTGGCCCCCGCACATCCATCTCGGGCCATTCATCGGACAGCATGATCAAGGAATCGCCGAGGCTCAACTCGGCGTGCCCTACGCGACCTGCGAAGACCATGCGACGGCGCTCTACAAAACCCAGAACGCTGGTGTAGAAGTCAATGGCTTCAGCCGCGCCGTCAACGCACAGATAGGCACAAACACGGGGATAGTCATGAGGAATTGGATCAACCAAGATTTCGCCTTCCTTTTAAGGGAACTATGGAAAGTTGAGAGAGTTGTGGAGAGTGAGGGAGTTGTGGAGAGTTGTTGAAGAAGTTTTGGAGAGAGGATTGTGGACGTGTGTTACCGGACGTGTGTTGTCGAACATAGTCGCCCGGCATCGTTATGTGAGCATTATTGCCGCGGCGCAGCCGATTCGCCCACTTTACGGGCTGTGATGGGTTCGGCTGGTTGTATCTCCGCGTCGCCGGAGAAGATAACTGTTGTTGATGCCTTAGTAGGCACGAGAAGCGCTAGCAGCCCCGCAGCGGGTGACGCCGCCAGAGAAATAACTGGAGACGATGACTGTTGTGAGCCGTAGGAAGGCACGGATAGCGGTACGGTGAGCAGTGATGGCCAAGTCGCAGAAACCTCGAGACATCCCGCCGGGAGCGTCGCTGGTGACGGCCAATCGCCGCGCCCGTCGCGACTACGAAATCCTCGAAACGCTTGAGGTGGGTTTGGTATTGCAAGGCAGCGAAGTCAAGGCGTTACGCAACGGCAACGCCCAGATTGCTGAAAGTTGGGCACGCATTGATCGTGGCGAACTGTGGTTGCACAACCTGCACATCTCGCCGTATTCACATGCCGCTGCCGCGTTTCGCTGCGAGCCCGACCGAGTCCGCAAACTGCTAGCGCACCGCAGCGAGATTCAGCGCCTCGCCTTGCGGGTTGATCAGCAGCGTCTGGCTTTGGTGCCTCTGGCGCTGTATTTTGCTGGAGGCCGAGCCAAGGTCTCGCTAGCACTGGCTCGAGGTCGCAGCCTCAGCGACCGTCGCCAAGACATCGACGAACGCGACGCCGCAGCAGAAGCAGCCCGGTCAATGGCAGCAGCCAGAAATCGCCGAAACCGCTGATAACAGCGATGACCCGCAAAAGGATCCAAGCCAATCTCGCTCACGCGGGACGGTAGACATCCCTGGTTGTGTTTATGCAGGCCGCAAGGCCCTGACGGCATCCACCCCGCGCACGACATCGCCTTCATGCCAAGCTTGGTGAGCTTTAGCCAACTCCGCAACCGCTGCGCTGTCAGTCAGTATTTCCAGCGTCTCTTCAAGAGATTCCAAGTCCTCGGGGCTTATAAGCACGGCCGCCGGTGAACCGTTGCGGGTGATCACTACTCGCTCGTGATGACTGTTCACTCGCTCAAGGAACTCGGAGAACCGTGATCTTACTTCTCTCAACGACTCGATTGACATGTACACAATTGTATCACCCCGCATCAAACACTTCTATGTGGCATCTTATGCATACGCTTCAACCGCGTTCTCAAAGGGCGAACAGCACGCGTTACCAGCGAGCAGGTATGCCGATATGCTTGAAAGTCCCTTCGGGGGACGCAGCTTGACAATCTCAACTGCACAACGGGGCTGACCGGTTTCGACGTTGAGACTAGGAAGCCGCAGAGTGCGACCGGAGTTGCTCAGACTCCTAAAACAGGGCACCCCAAGAGACGCTAAGAATGACGATCTCGTTCTCGCAGCCTGATCTGATCTAGCTAAGAGAATCATCGCGACCAGCAATGGCACGCGGGGCCTGACCGTTGCAGCCTGGCACCAGAAGCAGCGGTGGACTGCGGGGAGAGACCCGCTGACGGCAGGCAAAGACCGCTGACATCGGAGAAAGAACCGACGGCGGGATCCTCACAGATCCACACGACCCGGCGTGGCAGCAGCCGCAAGCTGCAAATCTCGGGAATGGTCGTAGCAATCCCGGCATCCGCTTGACGGACGGGAGTTCGATTCTCCCCAGCTCCACAAATGATGACTAGCCGCTTAGACCGGCCCGACCGCTGGCGACTCCAGCTTGAAGCGCTGCTAGCTGAGTATGTGCCAGATACGGAGCGGGTGGCGGTGGGGATGCTCTACACTCAAAACGTAGGCTCTGCGGAGTGGCGGGAATGCATGAGAGGAATACAACGGTGGACATCCAACAGATCAATGTGGTAGCACGATCGGTTAGCCAACTGTTATCGAACACACGCTACGGCTTGGACTTCTATCAGCGTGAATACAAGTGGGCGGAAGCCCAGGTGATAGATCTGCTTGCTGACTTAGCGGACCGCTTCCTGGATGAGTTTGAAATTTCGCATGACCGGCAGGATGTAGCCAACTATCGGCCGTATTTTCTCGGTCCTATCGTTACTGCACCGAGCAATGGAATTCGCAATCTCGTGGATGGGCAGCAGCGGATCACGACTTTGACACTGCTGCTCATCTGTTTGCGGCGGTGGCTCGAAAATTCATATCCGAATGACTTTCTAGCTCTTAGCCAGCTAATTTTCTCTTTTCAGATGGGCAAAGAGACCTTTAATCTTGATGTGCCAGAACGCACAGAATGTTTGCAAGCTATTCTAAATGATGAAGACTTTGACTCTAGCGATAAGAGTGAGTCCGTGCGAAATCTCTGGGACAGACATCACAACATTTTCGAACACTTCCCTGATGATCTGCGTGGTGACAATGAGCAAGTGCTTCCCTACTTCACCGACTGGTTGCAACACCGTGTAACACTGGTCGAGATCAGTGTGCCAGATCAAGACATGGCACTTGAGATCTTTGAGACAATGAATGATCGTGGACTTCGACTAAACAACATTGACATGCTAAAAAGCTACCTCGTTGCTCGAGCTGGTGATGACAATGCGATTCGTGACCTAAACGAACGCTGGCGTAAGCGCATAACTGAACTAACTGAGGTTGAAAGTAATGCAGATGCAGAGTTTGTTAAAGCTTGGTTGCGAAGCCACTACGCGGACACAATACGTCAGAGTAAGGCGAAAGCGTCACCAGGTGACTTTGACATCATCGGCACCGCATTTCACAAGTGGGTAAGTGACAAATCCAAGAAACTAGGACTTCACAGAAAGGAAGATTATCGTCGATTCATAGATCATGAGTTTTTTCCGCTAAGCAAACGCTACATTGAACTTGTTGAAGCTTCCCAAAAGCTTCAAGGCGGCCTGGAATCCGTGCGCCACAATGCTTGGCTCGGCATAACGCTTCAACTACCCGTAATCCTCGCGGCGGTCACTCCTAAAGACGATAACGATACTTTCAAACAAAAAGCTGCTCTAATCGCCGGTGCTCTAGACATCTATGTTGTTCGTCGGATGGTCAACTATCGCAACTTTGGCCAGTCAACAATCGTCTACACGATGTTTAACCTGATGAAAGAACTACGTAACCAACCGACCGAGAAAGTTAAGAGTGTTTTATCTAAGTGGCTAGACGATGAAAAAGAACGCCTTGATGGGATGCACCAACTGAGACTGCACGGACGCAATTATTCACATATTCGATACCTTCTCGCTCGAATAACATCTTGGTTGGATGACGAACTTGCAACAGGCATATCATTCGACGACTATGTCAACTGGAGACAGAAATCGCCATTCGAGGTAGAGCATATCTGGGCTATCCACTTTGAACGCTACGCTAAAGAGTTTGACTCTAAATATGACTTTGAGCAGCCTCGCAACAAGATCGGGGGGCTATTGCTGCTTCCTAAAGACTTCAACGCCAGCTTCGGTGATATGCCATATGAGAAGAAGTTTGATTATTATTTCGCTCAAAATCCGCTTGCGAAATCGCTACACCCTAAAGCCTACGAAAATAATCCTACCTTCACAAGGTTGTGCGCTGAGCACGGGCTTGATTTCAAGTCGTATACCTCGTTTCCGAAAGAAGCCATCAACGAACGCCAAAAACTCTTACACGAAATAGCGAAGATCATTTGGGATCCGAAGAGGTTCGGACTCGATGCATCTGTGTGAGCGTAAACAGGTGCTCTGGCGGTCAGGCAACCCGTTTGACGTGTTAGTGCTAGGCGCTGCTGGCGTGTCGGCTGCGATACCGTCACAGAGATGATCAGGCGATACAGTTGACGTGTTAGTGCCAGAGGGCTACTGCTACTGAGGCGTTGTCGTTGAGCCCTAGTTCTGTTGCTTTTGCCAGAATATTCTCAGCTATCTGCTTGGCCGTTATCTGCTCGGCAGTTTCGGTGCCTGAACCTTCTGATCCGTCTGAAGTGCCTGAACTGTCTGAACTGCAGGCTGCACCTATCCCACCATCTGCAGACCTGTCAACTAACCAGTCAACCCCGTGCTGGTCAACGAAGGGTTCCCACGCCCCGTCACTGGCGAGAACCACTGCGTCGGGAACGATCCCGTCTCCGGATTCGCCGATGATCTCCACCTCAACGACACCCGGATCAGCGAATGCGCCCACCGGTGGCATTCCCAAACAAATCTCGACTTTGCCACCAGTCACACGATGCGGCCTTCCGCACAAGAAGCCGCTAAAACCCTCTGGTGTGGCGCTAACCACAAAAGGCAGTGTGTCACCCATCCAACCGATCAGCAGACCCCCTTCAGGCGTCCAAGACGACAAGCAAAGCGTGCTCATAGGAAACTCCGACAGATCCAGAATCTGCCAGTGGTCTTGCCGCCATTTCTCGGCATCGGTCAACGCCAGAACCCGTTCGTTGGCTTCCCCGAAAGCGACTGCCATTTCCTCTGCAGTGCCGATCCGCTGAGGCAATCCTTCGATCGCTGCCTGAGCCGCCTCATCACCGCGGACATGACCCCCAAGCCCGTCAGCCACCGCAATGACCCAACTCCCGTCATCAGATATAACTGCTGATGCCCGGTCTTGGTTGACCTGACGCGGGCCGATGACGCTCAACCCCGACACCGAAGCGTGACGCCCGCTATACGCGTTAGTTTCGCTCATAGCCGCTTGATCATTACATCTAGCCAGCTATTTCCTGAAGTTCACGGCGCAAATCTTTGATCTCGTCACGCAGTCGTGCGGCATACTCAAAGCGCAGATCAGCGGCAGCGTCACGCATTTCTTCATCCAAAGCATGGATCAGTCGCTCTAGTGCAACATCAGGCAGTTCGCCCAGATCAGGCCCGTCACGTCTGCGCCGAGCCGCTGCCAAACCACCATTCAATGAGCCAGCCGGATCGCCTACGGGCAACGGTGCCTTGTCACGCTCGGGGCGGATCAACGACAAAATATCGGTGACCGCTTTGCGAATACTGGTGGGATCAATCCCGTTGGCAGCGTTGTGCGCCTGCTGCAGCCCACGCCGTCGCATCGTCTCAGAAATAGCTCGCCGCATTGAGTCGGTGACCACATCGGCATACATCACCACCTCGCCGTCCACATTACGGGCGGCTCGCCCGATCGTCTGAATCAGTGAGGTCTCGCTGCGCAAAAAGCCTTCCTTGTCGGCATCCAAAATAGCAACTAGCGACACTTCCGGCAGATCCAAACCTTCACGCAGCAGATTGATGCCGACCAGCACATCGAACTCCCCTAGCCGCAGATCACGCAGAATCTCTATACGCCGCACTGTGTCGATCTCGCTGTGCAAATACCGCACCCGAAGCCCCAACTCCAGCAGATAATCGGTGAGATCCTCAGCCATCTTCTTGGTGAGTGTGGTTA
>JAPYNU010000084.1 GCA_028283245.1 Candidatus Aldehydirespirator catecholifindens
GGTCGCTCGACTGATTGCTGGAGAGGTCGGAGCCGCCAAGATCACAATGCGCGATTACGTCATTGCCACCGTTGGGTTTGAGAGTCTTGGTGCCATGACGGGTGAGTCGCCACAGCATCTAGAGCAGGTGTTTGCCGCAGATGAGGGTCTGCGAGCCGGAGACCTATTTGAGAAGATCGTGTTGCTGGCTCACCATGAGGATATGCATCTTGAGTTGGGTGGCTATCTGGAGAGGTTCGGTGAGCCGGGCCGATGGGATCATTTCGCTAGGCTGGGCCGTAAGGTCCGTGCACGTTGGTGGTACCTCATGGACTTCAAGGAACGCAGGCGCCGGAGGCGTGACAACGTGTGCACTGTTGACCATCGCGAAGGTGTCCAAGACCGGATTCGGCGTGACCGCAAGAGCCGGAAGTATGTCTTGAAGGGTTGTGTTGAGCACTTGATCTTGGGCGAGGTTGAGATCGCCAGATTCAGATTGTGTGATTACATCATCGGTGCCGTTGGGTTTGAGCGTCTTGGTGCCATGACGGGTGAGTCGTCTCAGCACTTAGAGCAGGCGTTCGGCACCGAGGGCGGACTAACCACCGGTTACCTGTTTGAGAAGGTTGTGCTGCTGGCGCAGCACCAAGGCGTGGATCATGTGCTCAGCGACTACCTAGACAAGTTCACCGACGTAGGCAAGCACTCGGCCTACGTAGATCACGGCGACGAATAAAACGGTGAAGAGCGAAACGGCCGATGCCGACGCTCTCAAAGATCTAGCAAACGAGGCCAGAGCCGTGCTCATTTTTAGCAAAGTGTAGGTCATCACGCCATCATAGCAAGCAGCACGAATTGCTAACAGGCAGAAAATATTGAAAAATAATGAAATAGCTTTATAATTGCTATGTGGTTGAGGTTCGCTATTACTCCGACGGTCAAGGTCGCAGACCGTTCAAGGACTGGTTGAGCGAGCTGGACAAGACCGCGTCATCACGCATTGATGAGGCAATTGAAGGCATAATGGGCGGTAATTTCTCAAATGTTAAGGGATTGGGCGGAGGATTGCTGGAGTATCGTCTACACTTTGGCCCCGGCTACAGGATCTACTTCGGCCGTGATGGACAGGAGTTGGTTGTTCTGCTAGCGGGAGGCATCAAGGCTGGCCAGCAGCGTGATATCAAGAAGGCCCGTGCAATGTGGCAGGACTACAAGAATCAAGCAAAGGCGCGTAAATTGGGAGGCGCTAGGTGACGCTCACTAGGGAACACCGCGAGTCTGTGCCGTACCAGATCTGCTTGGATGTGGGTCATCGGCAAGTGCTGTTTGCTGAGGCGGTTGCTCGTTTGATCGCAGGCGAGATCGAGGCCGCCAAGATCACAATACGCGAGTACATCGTTGCTACCGTTGGGTTTGAGCGTCTTGGTGTCATGACGGGTGAGTCGCCACAGCATCTAGAGCAGGTGTTTGCCGCAGATGAGGGTCTGCGGGCTGGAGACCTGTTTGAGAAGATCGTGTTGCTGGCTCACCATGAGGATATGCATCTTGAGTTGGGTGGCTATCTGGAGAGGTTCGGCAGCGAGCCGAGCCGCTGGGATCATTTCGCAAGGCTGGGCCGTAAAGTCCGTGCGAAGTGGTGGTACCTCCTGGACTTCAAGCAACGTAGATACTTGAGACGTAACAATGTGCTCACATGCGACTATCACGAAATGTTTCAGGAGAGGATTCGGTGTGATCGTAAGATACGCAAGCACATCTTGATCGGTTGTGTTGAGAACTTGGTCTTGGGCGAGGTTGAGATCCCTAGGCGCAGATTGCACACTTACATCATCGGTGCCGTTGGGTTTGAACGTCTTGGTGCCATGACGGGTGAGTCGCCACAGCACTTAGAGCAGATGTTTAACACTGAGGGCGGACTAACCACCGGTTACCTGTTTGAGAAGGTTGTGTTGCTGGCGCAGCACCAAGGCGTAGATCATGTGCTCAGCGCCTACCTAGACAAGTTCACCGACGTAGGCAAGCACTCGGCCTACGTAGATCACGGTGACGAATAAAACGGTGAAGAGCAAAAAAGCCGATGGTGTCGGTGTTTAGGGGGGTGAGAGTCGGAGTTAGGGCTACGGGCTGCAAGACTGGCTTTGTGCGCGCCGAAGTAGAAAAGATCATCAAGGTGATCCGGCCAGCCATTCAGGCCGACGAGGGCGACATCTCACTGATTGATGTTGACGAAGCCACCGGTGTTGTCACTGTCGAACTTCAAGGGGCCTGCGTCACCTGCCCCGCATCCACCCAAACACTAAAAGCAGGCATTGAGCGGATCATGCGCGACCGCGTACCGGGAGTCACCGAGGTCGTCGAGATCAACGCTTTAGGTATGAGCGAAGCCTTTGTGTCGTTGTGACAGCACCAGACAGCACAGCTGCGAGCCTCGGGATGCTTTTGTGGGCGTGACACTCGGCACCGCTACCGTGCTGAGGCGGTGACCGGACCGACCAGCGACTCGCCGGAGGTGTTGCCCCCGCCACCGGATCGACGCTGTTTCCGCCATCCCGAAAGCCGAGGCGGGGTGCGCTGCCAGCGCTGCGACCGGGCTATCTGCCCATTGTGCATGAACCAAGCATCGGTCGGTTTCCATTGCCCAGAATGCGCTGCCCCTCGCCGCGGCTCGATGCCGCCACCTATATACGGGTCTCAGCCGTCGGTGCGCTCTGAGAGGCCCCGTGTCACCCAGACCTTGCTGGCGCTGAACGTGCTGCCGTTCCTGTATGAGATGGCAACGGACCTGTCGGCGCGTCGCCTCGGCTGGCTCAACTACAACTTAATCGCAGAAGGCGGTCTGCTGGCTCGCGCTTTGCGGGTGCAAGGCTCTCAGTTGACTGTGATCGGGGTCGACGCCGGCGAGTACTACCGTCTGGTCACCTCAGCCTTTTTGCATTCTGGCATATTGCATTTGGGTTTCAATATGTTTGTCATCTGGTATTTGGGAAACATCATTGAGCTAGGGCTCGGTCGGGCACGTTTTTTGACGCTGTTCGTTGTGTCGATGCTCGGAGGCTCTTTTGGAGCGCTGCTGCTGACACCGCCGAACGTGCTTACCGTCGGCGCTTCGGGAGCGGCATTCGGGCTGATGGGTGCCAGCGTGATCGCTTTGCGCGGTGCCTCCTCTAGCATCTGGCGAACTCCTGTAGCTGGGCTTTTGCTGGTCAACGTTGCGTTCACTCTGTTGAGCCCGTTGATCTCGCTGTTTCCACGCATATCGGTGGGTGGGCATTTCGGGGGATTAGCTGCGGGCTTGGTGATGGGCACAGTCATTGTCGGCATGCAACGCTACAGACTGCCTTCCTGGTTAGCAGTGCTGACCGGCTGTGCTCTGTCTTTGCTGCTGATAGCTGGATCACTGGCAGCCGCAGCCCAATAGTTTGAATAACGCATTTCGAGCGGTTGCTTGGCGGGTTGATCCCTAGGATGACACGGTGTCAGCACTTCGTGAAAGCCTGAGATCTAGAAATGTCTGAGATCTATTTGGATCATGCAGCCTCAGCACCGTTGCGTGATTCGGCTCGCCGAGCCTGGTTAGAAGCCGCGGATCGGCATCACGCCAACCCCACTGGATCACATCTCGCTGCCCGTGAGGCGCGCCGCGCTCTAGACCGTGCCCGTGAGCAGGTAGCGGCATGTCTCGGTGCTCAGCCGGGTGAGATCGTGTTCACCTCAGGAGGCAGCGAAGCCGACAACATGGCCGTGCGCGGCGCTCTCGGCATCCAAAGATCAGCACATCAATCATCAACGGTGGCGGTGACTACTGCTGTTGAACATCACGCCGTGCTTGACCCCGTCACCTTCTCTGGTGGTGTCACCGTCGGTGTCGACGAGCGTGGTGTTATTGATCTGCAAGCGCTGGCTAACACACTCAAAGAGCTACAAGAACCGAGCGAACAAACCGGCCCACACCAACACCAACACCAAGACACCCCAGACGCACACAGCGGCGATTCCTCCGTGGCGGTCGTGTCAGTTATGGCGGTCAACAACGAGACCGGCTCAATCAACCCCCTTGGCGAAGTGGCAGAAGTGGTGCGTCAACTCGCACCTACGGCGTTGCTGCATACCGATGCCGTTCAAGCCGTCAACTGGATTGATGTTGCGGCAGCAACTGCGGACTTCGACCTTGTTTCGGCGACTGGCCACAAAGTCGGCGGTCCTGTAGGTAGTGGTGTCTTGGTTGTTCGTGACGGATTTCAACTTGATCCTCTGATAATCGGTGGCGGCCAAGAGCGAGGCCGTCGCGCTGGCACCCCAGACGTTGCTGGTGCGGCTGCGTTAGCGGCTGCACTGTCGGAGGCCACCGAGCAGCGCAGCGAAAGCGTGCGGCGACTCCGACTATTGCGAGATGACCTAATTGCTGGCTTGATGGTGAGTCTTGGTGATCGGGTGATGTTGTCGGCTGTGCCCCACGGATACGCAGGCGGCCGTGATCACATCGCCGCAGGGATCGCCAACGTGTGCATCGCTGGAATACAAAGCGAGGCGTTGTTGTTCCTGCTGGACGCAGCAGGGATACGAGCCTCGGCTGCGTCGTCGTGTTCCAGTGGCGCTCAGGATCCTTCACATGTGCTGGCAGCTATGGGCGTGCCACGAGAGCTGGCATCGGGTTCGTTACGCTTGTCGCTGGGGTACACCACCACCCCCGACGACATTCAGCAGGCAGTCAAGGTGATAGTTGAGTCGGTGCAGCGCCTCGACCGTTTCGATGGAGGCTGACATGTTTCAAGCGTTGCTGACGACTAGTAGTGGCTGCGGCATTTTCGACCGTTTCGGTGGAGGCTGATATGGCTAACAAGACAAAAACTCAGCGGGTGCTGGTGGCCATGTCGGGAGGGGTTGACTCGTCGGTGGCAGCGGCACGGCTGCTTGACGCCGGTTATGACATTGCCGGAGTCACCATGAAGCTCTGGGGAGGCCCCAGCGACACCGGCTGCTGCTCAGTATCTGATGTTGATGATGCTCGCTGGGCAGCCGACGAGCTCGGCATTGAGCATCATGTCTTTAATTTCGGTGACGACTTCGAACGTCATGTGGTGGCACCGTATGTGTCTGATCATGCTGCAGGCCTGACCCCTAACCCGTGCATCGAATGCAACAGGCACATCAAATTCGATCGGTTGCTGCATCGCGCTGACGCGCTCGGTTTCGATCTTGTGGCGACCGGTCATCACGCTCGCATCGTTTCAACAGCCACCGGCCTGCGCTTAGGGCGAGGTATCGACAACGCCAAAGACCAGTCGTATGTGCTGCACATGCTCGGCCCTGAAGTGCTCCAGCGGCTGCTGTTGCCGGTGGGGGAGACCACCAAACAGCAAGTCAGAAGCGAAGCCGAGGCTCGGGGCCTCGTAACAGCGAACAAGCCCGACAGCCAAGAAGTGTGTTTCATTACCACTGCACAGGGACGCCAAGAGTTTCTGTCACAGCGGATTCCGATACGTTCTGGCCGGGTTGTCAATACTGCTGGTGAACAGGTCGGCAGCGTTGAATCTATGGAACTAGTCACCATCGGTCAGCGCAGAGGGCTCGGCGCTGTCGGTGGCGGATTGCCGCGCTATGTGCTTGATGTAGACACGCAGTCAGCGACCGTGACAGTGGGCAGCCTTGAAGAACTCAACTGCCAGTCCACGCCATTGACCCGATGGTGCTGGGCGGATCAGCCCATCAGCGATGAAGTGTTAGTGCAGACCTCAGCTCACGGCACACCAGCAGCGGCCACAGTCAGCGTCGACGGCACGCAGGTGCATTGGGCTGAGCCTCGCCGCAGAGTGGCACCGGGTCAGGCTGTGGTCGCTTACCAAGGCGACATCGTGGTGGGTGGCGGCACCGCAGCCTTGGCTGCTGGCTCGTATTCCTGACTGAACTATGCGAGGTTTCTAATGCCCGTCGAGCCTATAGATGAGCGCATTGAACTGTTCCTGACAGATAATCCGAACGGTTCGATACTGCTAGCGGTTGGATAGGCGATGCCTGCGAACCACATTTCTTGAGTCGTCCTGCTTATCTCGGCAACCGATCTGACAGTCCCATCCCTTGATTCTTGCGTTTGAAGGGGTGTAGGGATAAGATGAAGTGTGTAATACGGTTCATCAACCACTAGAAGACTTTAAAATAAAATGTGCTAATACGAATAGGAGTTATTTTCAGTGAGCTACAGGTCGATAGACAAGCTTCAAAATCACTTGGCAGATCAGGTGTTTTACTACGCCAAGGATCGCAAGAAAGCTGCCGGTCGTGCTCTCGGGACACTTGTAGAATTAATAACTTACTATACTTTTATAATGTGGGGC
>JAPYNU010000085.1 GCA_028283245.1 Candidatus Aldehydirespirator catecholifindens
GGCTGGGGGTTTGCGGGCTGGGTGCTCCCGTTCTGAGGGTTCACAGCAGGGTTAGCCTCGCAGCGCCGGAATGATGCGCTGGCCGTAAGCGTTGAGAGTCTCATCTTTGGCATCATGCATCAGATAAATGGCGAACTGGTTCACTCCGAGGTCGCGCAGTTCCCGCAGCCTAGCGATGTGGCTTTCGTCGTCTCCGAGCACACAGAAACGGTCGATCACTTCGTCGGGCACGAAATCGGTGTGGGTGTTGCCCGCTTTGCCGTGCTCGGCGTAGTCGTAGCCTTTGCGTCCGGCGATGTAGTCGGTGAGAGCCTTAGGCACACCAGCGCCGGTGTCTCCATAACGGTCAACTAGGTCGGCTACATGATTGCCAACCATTCCGCCGAACCAGCGAACCTGATCACGCTGGTGGGCTAGATCGTCGCCGACATAGGCAGGCGCTGCCACACAGATGTAAAGCTCGTCGGGGTCGCGGCCAGCCTCAGAAGCGGCTTGACGCACCGCCGCAACAGTCCACTCGGTGATCTGCGGGTCGGCCAACTGCAAGATGAAGCCGTCGGCCTGCTCACCGCAGAGCCGCAAAGCCCGCGGGCCGTATGCCGCCATCCAGACATCAAGGTGTCCGCCTGTCGCCCAGGCGAGTTGCTGGCGGGTGCCGTTGTAGTCAACCTCGTGACCTTCGGCCAAGCCTTTGATCACGCTCATTGAGTCGCCCAGAGTGGCGAGGCTGGTGGGTGTGTGGCCGAGCACTCGCATGGCCGAGTCGCCGCGGCCGATGCCACATACGGTGCGGTTGCCGAACATGTCGTTAAGCGTGGCGAACAGCGATGCGGTGACCGTCGGATTGCGAGTGCCGGGGTTGGTGACCATCGGCCCGACAATCATGCGGTTGGTGGCCGACAGCATCTGGCTGTAGATCACGAAAGGCTCTTGCCACAACACATGACTGTCGAAAGTCCACCCGTAACTGAAACCGTGCGTTTCGGCTCTGCGTGCCAGATCCACCACCCGCCAAGCTGGCGGATCGGTTTGCAGCACTACTCCAAAGTCCATCGCTGGTTCTCCTTGCGAATCTGGCGAAGGGCCATCTTAGGACATCGCCCAACAATGCTGCTAGTGCCAAAAGGCCAAACAAAGCGGGTCAGTCGTCAATCGGTAGCGGCGGAGCGTCTTCGATGCGGGTGACGATCACGCTCACCCTCTTGATCTCGCCTGCGAAGGGGAACGGCTTGCGGTATGCGGTCGACACCGGACTTAGCGGATTATGACCGATGTCCATACCCGCCAAGGCTAAGAAGCTGAGCGAATGCTCAATGTGGGACGGCTCGCTGCTGTGTTGCCCGGCATGGAGTCGCACGGTCGCTCCTGCATCGGGGATCCTCTCATAAGCAAGTGCCACTAGGAGGGGATCTGGATTGACCCTTGGCAGTTCCAGAGAGGCTCGGGTGACGCTCGCTGAGGAGTTGTACTCATAGTAGAGGATGCCAGAGTCAATGTAGAGCACAAAACCTGAGGCCGAGTTACCGTAGGCGACGATCACTCCAGACTTCGGTCCTGACACTAAGGCTTCAATCTGGTAGGACTGGGCGCTGCCGAAGGGCGGTGCAGTGCTCGGCTCAATCGAAGACACCGGCGGGAAATAGTCAAAACGGTTGCGCAACAATGGTGAGCCTGGAGGCGGAGGAGCGCGATAGTGCTCTACGGAACGGTCGTCAAGGGGTGCCACATCGTACTTGCCTGCCTCCTGCCACCATTGGTCAACGAGACTTCGGAGCTTCTCGGGGTGGGTTGCTGCCAGGTTTTGAGCTTCGGAGAAGTCCTCATCAAGGTGATAAAGCTCCCATTCTTCATAGGCATAGCCCTCTCCTGGGAAGTGCCTAGTCACTGCTTTCCAGCCGTCGACCCACAAACCCCGATTGCCGAACATCTCAAAGTACTGCACCCGGCGCACTGTCTCTGCCGACGGATCCTTAAACGTGTAGGCCAAGCTCTTGCCGTGCATAGGCATCTGGGGAATGCCACCGTATTGCGCTGGCGGCTCAATGCCGGACACTTCGTAGATCGTCGGGGCCAGATCAATAATGTGATGGAACTGGTTAAGGACTGAACCCGGTTGAGCCAGCTGTCTAGGCCAATGGATGATGAGCGGATCGCGGATGCCCCCACCGTGGGTGTGGTACTTATACCACCGCAGCGGCGTGTTCGATGCCTGGGCCCAGCCCGTTGCGTAGTGGCTGTCAGCGCGCGGGCCACCCACATCATCAAGAGCGCCAAGGACTTGGTCGAAGTCTTCCTCCATGTCGTTGAAGAAACGGATACGACTAAAGGCACCGAGACGCCCGCCTTCCATGGCCGCCCCGTTGTCGGAAGTGACGATAATGACAGTGTTGTCGGACTGGCCGCTGCACTCAAGGAAATCAAACAACCGTCCGAGTTGAGCGTCAGCGTGCTCCACAAAGGCGGCATACGCCTCTTGGAGACGAGCCGCAACACGCCGCTCTTCGTCGCTCAGGAAGTCCCAGGGCGGCACGTCCGGGTTGCTGGGCGGCAGTTCAGTACCCGAAGGGATGACTCCCATCTCAAGCTGTCGTTCATAGCGCTGTCTGCGGATGGCATCCCAACCCTCGTCGTAGCGACCCCGTACCGCTTCCATCCATTCGCGGGGTGCTTGGTGCGGCGCATGGGCTGCACCAAGAGGCAGGTACAACAAGAAGGGGTCGTGCTCAGAGTGGGCAATGTGATCAGCCACATATCCAATCGCCCGGTCTACAAGGTCGCTAGTTAGATGGTATCCATCTTCGGGTGCTGCGGGGGGTAGCACAGCGTGGTTGTCATGCACCAACTGCGGGTAGTAGTGGTCGGTGGCGCCGTTCATGAATCCGTAGAATTGGTTGAATCCACGTCCCAGAGGCCACTCGCTGAAAGGGCCAGCCGGAGAGGTTTCCCTCATGGGTGCCACATGCCACTTGCCGACGGCGAAAGTGTTGTAGCCAGCTTCCCGTAACACTTCGGAGATCAGCGCTGCGCTTCGTTTGATGCGTCCTCTGCCGCTGGGCCAGCCAGAGTCAACGTTGGACAGCATGCGCATTCCAACAGCGTGGTGATTGCGTCCAGTTAGCAGGCACGCCCGCGATGGCGAGCACAGCGTTGTTGTATGAAAATTGTTGTAGCGGTGGCCTCTTGCGGCCAGTGCGTCTAGGTGAGGGGTTCGGATATCGGCTCCGTAGCAACCTAGATCGGCGAACCCGAGATCATCAAACAGCACCACAACAATGTTGGGGCTACCCAATCGCTTTGGGGCTGCATAAAGAGGTTCGCTGTCCTGGTAAGTCAGACCTAGATGACCTCTAGGTCCGAGAGATGACACCATCAGTTGAAATCCTGTCAGGTTGTCACGTCTAGTAGTCGCCGAGGTCGGTCAGGAAGCGTGACAATAGCGTCCGACCCGCTAGTTTCCACAACCGGTCGCTAATAAAGCCCAGCAGGCCAAAGCAGAACACGCCGACAAAAACAAAGTCGGTGCGGAAGAACGTTCGGGCGTTCCAGATCAGGAATCCAATCCCCTCCTGCGCTGCGATCGCTTCGGCCGCCACAATCACCAAAAAGGCGTTAGCCAAGGCCAGCCGCATCCCCGTGAAGATTGAGGAGAACGTGCCCGGGAGGATGACCCGGAAGAACAGATCAATGTTGCTTGCGCCGAGAGTTCGAGCACCCAAAATCTTGTCGGGGTTGACTGACGAAGCTCCAGCGGCGGTTGAAACTAGCACCACAAAAACCACCGCATAGATCACCAAGTTGACCTTCGAGGCCTCCCCGATCCCAAACCAAAGGATGAACAGCGACGTGAGAGCAATAGCGGGGATAAATCGGAAGAAATGAATAAATGGGTCAACCGCAGCCCGGACATACTTTGACGTACCAGCTAGCAGGCCGACCGGAACCGCTATCACTGACCCGATGATCCACCCCTTGTAGACCCGCTGGAGACTGATCCAGATGTCGCTCTGCAGCCGATCGTCCTCCCACAACTCTCTGGCCGCACCAACGACCTTTCCCGGTGTGGGCAACAGCAACGGGTCGAAGCCGCTAGAACGAAGCTGCCACGCCAAAACTGTGACACCAACAGCTGCCACTGAAACTGCAACAGTCTTGTGACGACTTGTCAGTGTTGCCACGATCTCATAACTTCCTGCACTATCTGCTCTTCCACTACTCGAGCTACCTCGCCGAACTCGGGCGAGAAATCGTCTCGTGGATAAGGCAGATCCAGGGTGTGTATCTCACGAAAGCTGGAATCGGGACCGGCACTCATCACCCCTATACGCTGCCCGAGCAGCACTGCCTCCCTGATGTCGTGCGTGACGTAGACGAAGGTGCGACCCTCGGATTGCCACAACTCTGATACTTGCTGCTGCAGGATTCTTCGCGTCTGAGCATCAAGCGCTGCGAACGGTTCGTCAAGCAGCACGATGTCGGGCTTGACAGCCAGGATTCGCGCTATCTGAACGCGCTGTTTCATACCGCCGGACAACTCGTGGGGATATTTGTCCGCGGCCGCAGTGAGGCCAACAACGCCGAGCCAACGATCGGCCTGGGACTTGTCGAACCGACTGCGACCGCGCCGAGCCTGCAGCTTTAGCCCGAAGGCCACATTCTGGCGGACGGTCAGCCATTCCAACAGCGGTCCGTCCACGCTCTGAAACACCATTGCCCGGTCTGGTCCTGGTCCTGCGATGGACTGGCCGTCAACTGTGAGGCTGCCGCCACTGGGCGGCAAAAAGCCCGCCACCATGCGCAGAAGGGTTGACTTGCCACAACCTGAAGGCCCCACGATGACGAAGAACTCGCCCGCGGCTATCTCTAATGACAGGTTCGAGATAACCGGCGGGGAGTCTTCATTCGTGTTGTTGTATCTGAGCGAGACTCTCGAGAACGAAACGGATCCGCCAGCACTCTCGTGATTCTGCTCAACCGTCATCGGTCAGCCGATATCTGCGGTAACCGACCCGGGAACTGCTCGCTCCATGGCGTCGAGGTTGATGAACCCGCGGACATTGAAGTCCGGTTCAAGGACTCCACGCTGGATGAGGAAGTCTGCGATGTTGTCGAGTTCGTCAAGCATCACTTGGGTGAATCCGATGCGATATTTCTGGTTGGGAATAAGGTTGCCGAATGCCTCAGCGTTACCAGATACCGCATCGGCGACGATCTGGCCTGCAAAGACAGGATCGTTGCTGGCAAAGTCGCTCGCCTTGTCGTAAGCCCGAAGCACTCGCTCAATAGTCTCTTGGTTCTCTGTAGCCCAACCGGCTTCTGCGATCATGTAGATACCGACAGTCTGCAACACGCCTACATCATCGCGCAAGACGTTGAGATCGGGATCTTCAGCGGCTTGGTTCGTGCCATCAAGCCAAGTCCAAGCCGCTTGAATCTCGTTGGTTTTTAACGCGCCGACTAGCTCGAAAAGGCCAGGTAGCGGCACCAGTTCGACTTGGTCCTCTGAGATTCCGTTCTGTGCAAGATGCTGCAACGTCACGAAGTGTTCTGAGGTGCCCTCGACGTAACCAATCTTTTTGCCTACTAGGTCTTCGGGACCCTGTATCTCATTACGAACCGACAGGCTGTGGAAGCCGGGATTTGGCTCAGCGATACCGCCCACGACAACCATGTTCTCCTCAGCGGCTGCAACAAGGTTAAGAACTGCGAAATCAAGGCCGTGGCCAAGATCTGCCTGACGGGCAATGACCCCTTGAATGGCTTCGATTCCAGTGCCGAACAGCGACACGTCGGCCTCCACTAGCTCTTCGTCGAAGTATCCCTGATCCATGGCGACCCAAGCCTGAGTTCCCAGCAGGAATCCGTCAGCGGCAATTTTTACACTAACGTGTGCTGGTTCGGGATCGGGCTCCACAATGGGTTCTGGTGCTGGTTCTGACTCATCTTCAGACATCGGTGCCGGTTCGGGATCAGTACCAGAAGCGGACGCAGACTCTGCGTCTTCGTCATCTCCGCAGGCGGCCGCCACCAACGAGAACAACGCCATAACTGCTACAAGCAGCAAGATTAGTTTTAACTGATTTTGGTTATTCATTGATTCCTCCCTTAGGGTTCTGTATTGTTGAGTGATTCCCTGCTGTAGCTTGCTGGAGATCCAGTCCTGATATCAGTTGTGGAAATGTGTGTCTGCGTCAAGAGACGGTGACTCGCAGTCCCATGAGCTTGGTGCGATAGATGCCCTTCGTGATCAGGATGCGGCGGTCGAGCAGGTCGTAGCCCTCACCTGCGGTTTGGACCGCTGGCTCTGATGCCACCAGCCCGAAGAGGGTCTGATCCTCAGCGCTCAGATCAATGGCCGTGACATCCAGTTCCACTCTCTGCAATTCCAAGCCGATGCTTCCGAGCTGGTCGGGCACGATCTCCTCAGCCGAGCGCAGAGGGCTGACATCTATCTTTGCTCCCTGGAATTCTGCGATCATGCGATCGCGAATCAACACAGCAGGAACTCCGTCAAGAGCGAAAACGCGCACTGTCGACACGGTTGCCGCTTCACTGAAGTCTGCAAACATCGTCGGCTCTGGCGGCTGATCTAACGACTCGAACCGATGGACGGTGACTTCGCCTCCTGTGGTTGCGAGGATTCCAGGCACGCCGGTACGCAGCGACAAGAATCCAAAGCCGGTCTGTGGGGCAGGCTCCGTCACGAACGTGCCGACACCCCACACCTTCGTCACCAAACCATCCATCTCAAGACGAGCGATGGCTGCACGCACAGTGGCTCTACTGACATTGGTCAAATTGACGAGCTCCAGCTCGTTTGGTAGCTGCGCTGTCGGTTCTAGCTCCTCCTCAATGAGGTTCTTGATCGTTTCGATCGTCGAACTCAGTACCCGGCTCATGCCCCTACGAGTTTCTCCGAGAGATCAGACATCAGCTCTCTTCTAATCGGAGTTCTTGGGCGTGTCAAGTAGAGCAGCACCAAACCATCCAATCTGCTGACTGTTCACGCTCAGGTGTCGGAGTTACCAGACGCGTCAAACACGCCTACTCCGAAGTCCGCTGCCTGGTTCTATGTCGCTGATACTCTGGGCGGATGCTCCGCCTGCTGTGTGAGTTTTTCGGTACCTTTGTTTAGCGGTTGCGGGGGAAACCCAGGTCAACGGAGCTGTCGGCGGGGTCAGGCCAGCGGGCGGTTATCGCTTTGGCTTTGGTGAAGAAGTGGATGCCTTCGGGGCCGTACATGTGAGTGTCGCCGAACAGCGAGTTTTTCCATCCGCCGAATGAGTGATAACCGACCGGCACCGGGATGGGCACGTTGATCCCGACCATGCCAGCGTCGGCATCAAGCTGAAACTGCCGGGCCGCTCCACCGTCACGAGTGAAGATCGCTGCGCCGTTACCCCACGGGTTCTGTGCCATTAATTCCACGGCTTGGTGGTAGCTATCGGCACGCACCACGCACAACACCGGCCCGAATATCTCGTCGCGGTATACCGACATATCAGCGGTGACATGATCAAGCAGCGACACTCCCAAAAAGAAGCCGTCACCGTCAAAGGTTGCATCACGTCCATCCACTACCACGGTGGCACCCTCGCCAGCACCCACACCAACGTAGGAAGCAACCCGGTCACGATGCTCTCGGGTGATCAGCGGGCCCATCTCAGAGTCGGGTTCGTTTCCAGGGCCGATGCGGAGCTTGTCAATACGCACTTTGATGGCATCCACTAGCGCATCGGCGCAGTCGCCGACTGCTACCACCACCGACACCGCCATGCAGCGTTCGCCAGCGGAGCCGTAGGCCGCCGAAACGGCCGAGTCGGCGGCGAGATCAATGTCTGCGTCGGGCAGCACCACCATGTGGTTCTTAGCACCGCCGAGTGCCTGCACCCGCTTGCCAGCGGCAGTGCCGGTCTCATACACGTAACGGGCGATCGGGGTAGACCCCACAAAACTGACTGCTGCTATATCGGGATTGTTCAGCAGCCGATCCACCGCCACTTTGTCTCCGTTGACCACGTTGAGCACCCCTGGCGGGAAACCGGCCTCAGCAAACAGCTCAGCCACCAGCCGCGGTGCCGAAGGGTCACGCTCGGATGGTTTCAACACGAAAGTGTTGCCGCAGGCCACTGCGTTGGGGAACATCCATAATGGCACCATCGCCGGGAAGTTGAACGGCGTGATGCCAGCCACCACGCCTAGGGGCTGACGCACCGTATAAACATCCACGCCCGAAGAGGCCTGAGAGTTAAAGCTGCCTTTGAGCAGATCAGCAAGACCGCAGGCGTATTCGATGTTCTCCAAGCCTCGTGCAACTTCGCCCAGAGCATCGGAGTGGACTTTGCCGTGCTCTGCGGTTAGACGGGTGGCGATCTCACTGGCATTGGCTTCCACTAGGTTGCGGAAAGCGAACATCAATTTGGTGCGCGCCGCCAGCGATGTGGTGCTCCATTGCTCGAAAGCTGATTTGGCGGCAGCGACTGCGGCATCAACTTCGGCTGCACTGGCTAGCCCGACTTCGGCGGCCTGCTCACCGGTGGCGGGATTGAACACCGGCTGTGAACGCCCCGACTCGCAGGAAGCACTAGAGCCGTTTACGAAATGCTCAATGGTCTTCATGTCAGTCTCCAGTCTCCACGTCAGTCTCCATATCGCTAGTCACCATGTCGCTCCTTGGTCTCGATATCGTTGTCTTGGGAATGTGGCTATCTCTAGTTTGGGCCAAGCGGGTGATGCCATCGAAGTCCAGGGAAGCGGCTGAAGTCGGAGTCGGTAGTCACGATTGTGCAACCGTGTTCAACCGCCACCGCAGCATGCTGGGCATCAGCAACCAGCTTTCCGGTAGCCCCAGACTGACGACATAGGCTCTCAAATATAGTCAGATGGTCGGGTCCAGGGCCTACGATGCGCGCCGTATGGCGCTGAGTAAGTTCCGACACGAACGCAAGCGACTGATCCAGAGTGGACGGCGGATTGAAGACTCTGGGGTTGGTTGTGATGCGAACGAAGCCCGACAGCACAAGAACTGAAAGCGCAAAAGGCTCTGGCCCTGTGGCGAGGCGAGTGATCCACTCCGCATACTCAAAGTGTTCGGGAATTGCATCTTCAACATGAGCATAGATGAGAACGTTCACATCTGGAAGCAGCATTTCTCCTATCAACTCCAGTGCCCGTATCGAACCTCGTCTTCATACGCGTCCAGTGCTCTCGGCCGGTCAAGATCAATCCCAGACCTTGCTCTGACACCGCTTACAGTGATCAGCCGGAACGGCGGAGACTCCGACGGTTCAGAACGCTTCAGCACGTCGTCCAACGTCTTGGCGATGAATGCACTCATACTCATTCCGCAAGCATCAGCCTCGCGGCGCAGTTGCTTGGCGAGTTGGTCATCCAGTGAAATCGTAGTCCGCATGATGCATAGCATACTGCTTTTGCATCACTGCATCACACCGATCCTCACAGACTATGCGCCCGTCAGTTTGGATGACCCACTGCCTGGTTGTTCTAGCTCGGTGAGCCAGTTCGGTCTGGCTCAGCATTGATGCCCTCCGTCGTGAGCGCACAAGCACGACGTTGCAAGCCTGTCCATGAGCTAGATCTTTGGGAGCGAGAACTGCGAGATCCGACTGACAGCCCTTTCGTCGTGGCACACTAGGGACAGATGATTGAAGAAAAGGGATACAGTTTTTCGCGTCGGCAGGCCGACAATTGGTGCCATGAGGTGCCTGGTGTCCGTTGGTTCAAGGCCGATTTGTGCACTCACACCATTGATGATGCACCCAGCGGCCTCGTGCGGCCAGTTGTTGACACTAAAACCCTTGCTGAACCAGAAGAACTACGGGCGTATGCGCGCCAGTTCCTAGATACCACAATCGCTAACGGAGTTCAGATTCTCGGCGTGACTCCTTATAGCCCACGCAGTGATGATCACAGTGATCTCAGTGCTGCGTGGCAGATCGTGGAGGAATGGAACAGCGGCTGCAACGAGGGAGGTGTGCCCTACCGGGAGCAAATCTTTGCGGTGTTTCCAGGCTTCATGCCATCTCTGAAGGATGGTCGAGGAGCGCTGCGTCTGATCTTCCTCTTTGATCCAGAGATAGGCAGGGATCGTTATCTGCAACTCTTTGACCTGATCATGCAGGGTAAAGCCCCTTGGGACGGTGACAGGCAGGCAACCACCGACCTGAGTCATAGTGATGTCTTTGATCTTTTGGACGATAACCAACGGCAGGACCGAAGGGAGGTCTGTGAGAGAGACACATGTTGGGACTACCTCGTGCTCGCGCCAGATGTCTTCAGCGCGGAAGGGCTGTTCGGAACTCCTAGTGAGTCAATTTCGAGAAACGACTTCAACACCCGCCCTCTTGGCGGCCTTCAGCTTTCTCATAATCAGCTTCCTGAAGACGTGCTACACGGGAAGCAGTGGGTCAAGGATTTTGTGGTACAGCATCATTTGACGTTTTCCCACAGCAGTGGCGCATTCAACTATGCCGATATCGGCCAACGCCATGTCTGGGTCAAGATGGCTTCCCCGACCATCGAAGCTCTGCGTCAAGCATTTGTTGCTTCCGAGAGCCGCGTGCGTTGTGGTCACGAACTCGGCGATGATGGCGATTTGCAGGATCTTGATCGCCCACCCGATGCAACTCGGCATCAGCGCCCGTGGCTCCGGCGGGTGAAAGTATCTGGCAAGGCCTCCTTCTTCAGTAATGACACTGATATGCCAACACAGTTTGACTTTAGCCCAGACCTTACTTGCATCATAGGTGGAAGCATGACAGGAAAGAGCACACTTCTTGATGGACTGCGCGTCCATGTAGGTGCATCCCTGCCCCTAGATGACTGGGCAAGCGATGGTGTTGTCAAACGTGCTGAGAACAGACTACTAGCCGGAGCCGCCGTAATTGAGTTAGATTGCCCCGGCCGTGATCAGACCATTGAACTAAACGAGCGATGGCCAGCAACCTTCTATACGCAGGGTGAACTGCAAAGCCTCTCACGGACATACGATGCGATAGAAGGGGTATTGGCCCGACTTGATTCATCAGAAACCGCAGGTATCGAAGAACGCAACCATCAACTCTCTGATTTAGATCAAGAACTTAAACTAGTTCAGAAGCGTTTGACAGAACTCGACGACAAAGTTGCTGAAGCAGAACAGGCTCTGGCTCGCAGTGAATCCGCTTTTGAAGAACTAGCCGCATTCTCTGATGCTGGAGTAAACGAACTCAATAGTGCTTCGAGTGTGGCGGCTGCATGGAACGATCATGTCAGTTCACTTGTCGAAACTGTCAAAAAAGCGACCGAACTTGACGACAGCGTCCACGCTTTGAGAATGCCGGATGCAACAGTTGATACATTGACGACTCAGATGCAAGAGCATTTGGAACTAGCCCGAAGTGCTTCGAGTAACCTTCAGCAAACTCTCATAGAGGCACGCAACACGGCAAGTGCTATCTTTGCGGAGAGACACAATCGGCGCGATGATCTACGCGAAAATGTTGACAGAATTCTTGCCGAGCAGGGAGTCGATGGTTCGCGCATCAGTGAGCTACAAGCTCTGAACGCTCAGGCTTCTCTGCGCGACAGTTACGAGTCAAATCTCAACTCTGTTCAACAAGTTTTTAGCCAGACGTATGAAGGATTCCAGAGCATGCTGGAAGAGCGCCATGCCTTGGTGGCGCAGCAACGCGAATCATATGACCGGGTGATCGCCACGATCCAACAACAGTTCCAAGGTGGTATAGCCGCTAAGCGAATCGATAACGGCAATCTAAAGAACCTTGAAGATTTCCTACTAAACCTGAACCAGCGCGGGATCACGCGCTGGTGGAACGACCACAAAGACGAGGCAGTGCTTTCACCGGACGATCTGCTTCAAGCTCTTTCGGATGACGATTTGCGGTCCGTGGGAATGAGCGATGCCGTGCAAAACACGTTCCGCAATCAGATGACGCTATCTCGGTGCCGTGAACTGGCCGCAATCCGTTGTCCAGACCGCTATGTGATTGAGTTCCAACCTGAAGGGAGTGAGAGCCATCTTCCCATCAATGAGCTTTCAGGGGGAAAGCGTATCAATCTCCTCCTATCACTTTTGCTGGAGGCTGACGATGTTCGGCCTTTGGTCATTGATCAGCCTGAAGATGAGCTAGACAACCGCTTCCTTTTCGAGACGCTGCTGCCAGCGTTGAGGCGTCTCAAAGGTCGTCGGCAAGTAATCCTGGCAACCCACAATGCGAATATCGTTGTTAATGGTGATGCCGACCAAATTATCCATCTTGATGCCTCTGCTCGCCGCGGGCATGTAGCGGCCTCGGGTGCCATTGAGGAGCCTGTTGTGCGAGACTCGATCATCCAGACCGTTGACGGCGGTGAAGAAGCCTTCCGTTTGCGCAGACTCAAGTACGGTTTCTGAACACGGCTATGGAGTGGACCGATGTCCTTGACCGGATTGCAGCAGGTGAGGATCACCACACCGAGTTCAAGCAGGACTTCAAGAATCGCTCAGCCGTCGGCAAGTCAATCTGCGCTTTCGCCAACACTGATGGCGGGCTCATCGTGCTGGGAGTCAGCGATACTCAAGCAATCATCGGAGCGGACGAAGACAGCGAGAAATTGCAAGAGCGGCTTACGTCGTTTCTTCAGTCAGGCTGCAGTTCGCCCGTGAGCGCGAAACTCGGCTGTCGCAAAGACCCGAAGGGTTGGGTGCATTGGCTGGAAGTGCCCAGACAACGCAGTTTCGAGCCCATGCGATACGACGGACGTGTCTGGGTTCGTCGAGGTCGAAGCAGCGTGGAGCCCTCACCGTCTGAATTGCAGGATCTCTACAACATGTTCGGCTACATTCTCACCGAAGAGAGGACAATCGAAGCCGCCGAAGTTTCCGGTCTTGACTTTGAGAGCTTTAAGACATACTTGGAGCGTCTGGCAATCGACACAGCTAGTTATCCTCAACCAAACACAGATGATGATCTGCGCAACCGCGGCGTATTAGCGGAGATCGGAGGACAACTTCGGGCGACACTTTACGGAGTGCTCGCTTTTGGCAAATCTCCCCAAGCCTACCCGCAGACTCAGAACTTCTACATTGAATGCGTAGCCCATGACGGGAGCGACCGCGCTGATTCGATAATTCAGACAGCCGAGGCAAAAGGCCAACTGAATGAGCAAATAGATCGGGCTGTTGGATGGTTCTCGGGGCTGACCAAGTATGAGATGTATGGCGCACTACGACGACAAGACCGGCGGTTATTGCCGCAGCAGGCTCTGCGGGAGGTGCTTGTTAACGCCGTAGCACATCGTGACTACGCGATCACTGGGTCGAAAGTCCAACTTGAAGTGTTCGCGAGTCATGTAGAAGTGACGAGTCCGGGCACTCTTCCCAATCACATGACCGCCGAGAGCGTATGTGCTGGAGGCTGGGCTCGGTCTCGTAATGAGTCCATGGCCAACTATCTGCTTGCGCTCGGCTATATGGAACGAAGGGGCCGGGGTTGGCCGGTCATGCGCAGAGCGATGCAGGAGTTCAACGGCACCCAGCCAGAGATTGAGCATGATCATGACGGAGGTTTTGTTCGTGTGAGTTTTCATCTTGACCCGTGATCCTGACGATGTCGCCCACAAATGAACGACAGAACGGTTTTGATGTAGTTGACCTCCCTAGAACTGGACAACTACATCAAGAATCAAGCCAACTGGCTCATTTGCTTGCGGGTAGCCGAACTGTGGTGGCATCGCTGATGTTGGCGTAGTGGTCGGGTGTGCAGTCCCCTCTCGCCTTGTATTTCTAGGTGTCCGCGCGGTTTCTTCTGGCGATCTTGGTTAGAACGTCGGTCTGTTGACTGACAGAAACGGGGGTGAGCGCCGGTACGTTGAAGGACGAATGTGGAAGAGCTAGGAGATAACCACCAGCGATTTGACGTAACAGAGCTGCAGCGGCGGCACTAACGACTGATACCGCAATACCCATGGCATCGGCGCAGGAGCCATTGAAGGTGGGTACTGAGCAGCCCGGCGCAGGATTCAAGGGTGGATGAGCGTCATGATCCCAGAAGGTCCGGAACGGAGCAAGTTTTGGATCGCATGCCACCTTCTCGGACAGGGCTTGGTCAAGCTCTGCGGTAGTGGGTGTCGCAGTGCCTGCCGTCACCGTGACGATCCCGAGTGTTGCGGTCTGGGGGTCAGTGGCCGCCTGAATGACCGGGACGTTAACATTTCCGTCTCTTTGGGCCTGCCCTAAAGCTGCATTGACCGCTGTGTTCACGGTCGTGTCAAAGATGAAGTCACATCTGCCTACATCTTCGGCTAGTCCAGTTTGAGCCTGACTCGCGAAGAAACTGAATTCACAATCATCGGCCAAGAGAGCCAACCTCTCAGCAAGCGCTTCAGCCTTTGGGCGACCAACATCCTCCTCGGTGTAGTTCTGTCGGACAAGTAGACCTTTAGTGACGAATCCAGGATCACGCAGCATGACTCGTCGGACATCAGAACGCACAAGCAGCTCTGCTATCCATGAACCCAACGCTCCGCATCCCCAAACCGCAACCGTTGATCCCGCGTAGGCGGCGACGGGACGCTTCACATCACGGCGCATAGCGACTTCTGGCCGCTGGTCATCGACGTAAGTCCACTCCACTTCTGGTTCCTTGCTATTGACTGCTTTGGATCCGTCGCTGCGAACTTCAGCAAGCGCCTGGCCGACGGAAGAAGCGCGCAGACGCCATCCAATCAAATGCTTGGGGTCTTTAAGGCCCCTTGCAGGGTTAGGCACGGCAATGATGACATGTAGGTAACTGTTATCATTGAGAGTTCGGGTCAGACGGCGCAGATTTGTCTCAAGCCGTCGTCGCTGCTGCCTATCGAGTTGCTGGCGGACGGTCGCTAGAAGATCTGACAGATGTTGTCCGCCCCCGAACGGCAGATACTCAGGAAGGCAAACTAGAAGGCCGGGGATGAGATCAGGCTCATACGGCGCCTTCCATGCGGCGATGTCGATGCGATGGTCGGTTCTTGGCCGTAGGCCAATGCGATGCACGACTCTCTCTTCACTTATGTCGGCTGGTATTGAGAGAGCGGCCACCATGGTCGGCGACCCTGCAGTGCGATGCAGCACACCTCCGACTGGGTGGTAGAGAGCCGTCGTGGGATCAAATTGCCCACCAACAGCATCCTCAAACCACTCCCACAACCGCAGCAGGAAACCCTGCATGCCCTGGGTGGGATCCCACTCAGTACCCGGGTCTAGGTAGATGCAGAGGCGATTGCCCCGTATTACATGAGGGAATCCAGCCCATCTAATGTGCTTGACGAAGGCAAATGGTGGGACGGCTGGGTAGCCCCCGCCGAGCAGGACGGTCACACGCTCATGTAACTGGACAGCCAATCCGCCAGGCCGACGATAGAAGCCTCTCGTGTTGATCTCAATGTTGAATTCAACGCATCCGTTACATTCGGCTTCGTTAATTAGCTTGATCTGGTTCGAAGAGTTCGTGAAGCTCTTTACCTCTTCAACGGCAATGCGTTGAGCCTCAACGAGGTCGGACACGGCGCTTCGTGTCATCCTGCTCGGCCTCTACGGGAAGCGCTGGATCCTGCTCCGATTGCGGCTGGTGCTCCGATCAGTGGTGTGGCCGATCGGCTCTTTGAGGAGTTGGCCTTACCCGACGGCGGCTTGAACTCGTCGCCAAACAACTCGTTCCAAGCCTTGGCTGATTTTTCTTTGTCAGGTTCGTCGTAGGCGTCTCGCATAGCTGCCGCAATGCTGTTAATCCGATCTCGAAAGTTTTGATAAGTGGATTCTTTCCAGCGGTGATCGAAGTTAGTCCCGTCTCCAGCAGGGTTCGGCAACGAGGGCTTGCAAGGCCGAGCTTGCAGCCATGCGTCAAGGTCTTCGACAATATTAAGGAGTGCGGTCGGCACATTCGAGTAGTTGCTCGACAACAACGCTCTGGCCTCCGTGACTTGCAGTCCCAAGACCGTGGTCAGGATCACGGATTTTACCCCGTCGAAGCTGCCGCGCTCATTGCGGAGATACTTCATGAGCCGGACCACGCGGCGGAATTGTCCAGAGGTAAGTTCATCGCGGCGCTTTATCCAGTCAGTAAAGCCCTGTGGGCTGGTTGATCCAGCAGCTGGCTCCCAGCAGTTGTCATCCCGGTTGACGATGACCTGTCGTCCGTCGGCTAACGAGATCAGAGGAACTATGTCGAGGTGGCAGCCGACTCCGTTCTCGGGCGCGTACTGGAGCCAGACGCACCGACACTTGCGGCCGTGTTTCTGCTCGGAGTAAGTGGAGTTGTGACTCAGCGCGTTGTAAACAGAATTGAGGTAATCCTTCGGTGCCCAACCAGGCTTCTCGCTCATCAGCAACATGAAGTCAGCATCAAATTCACCGTCTGGCTTCGGACGAATAATCGTATTCTGCGCCCATGACCCTTGGGGTAACTTGCCACTGATCAAGTTTCCGATGTTGGAGTCGGCTTGAAGCGCTTTGTAGACGGCATCGACTCGCAACTTCAGTTTGTTGAGCCGTGTGTCATCAATGTTCACAGCATCTTTCAGAAAGGTATTGAAGTATTCGGCGTGCTGCATGTCAGTTAACCTCCATTGCAGTTAGATACTGGCCGTCCACGCGGTCGTGGAGCACCAGTGAGGGATGGATCTCGCGATTCCTTACTCGTCCCAAGGAGATACACGCTGAGAGCGGAGCGGCACCAAGGACATGCAGGCACTTAGCTGCCTTGCGGTGCTGCTCAAGATCGGCGAATACGGAGCGCAGGGCGCGTTCACCAGACTTGAGCACTGCTGGTGAATCGATAACGTCGCTGGACGGAGTGACATCATCCTCTGGAAATACTCTGTAGATACGGCAGCCTTGGAGGGCCTCGGGCACTTCGCAGACATGCACAGCCGCTGACATTGACAAAACAAGGACTGCGTCACTGTGGGATACCCCGCTTGCCACCACCTCCGACGCAAACCGCGTCTCCGCAGAATCCTCGGGCCAATCCCACGACTCTGTGGCACGGTGCCGCTGATACACATCACTGTCGAGCTTGTCCCCCAAGTGAGACCCGAGATACACAAGTAGTGGCCAGCGTGCCAGAGCAAAAACACTGACATGATTGATAGTTCCGTCTGCTATCGCAGGTCCGATTCGTCGATCGAAGACCTCGTCAATTGCTTTCTGTGCTGTCTCGTAGTACTCACAGCGACCAATGGCTGGAGTTGGCAGTCTGCGTAGATCGATTTCAATCCCAGTCGGGTCGTGGCTCAGCGGAAAGTGGGCGGTGCGTCCTTGTGCGAGGACAGCAGCGGCGGCTACGGACCGGTCAATAGCAACTGGACTGTCACCTATGTCGCCCTGCATCCGCAGCACGGCAGTTCCCCAATCGGGCGGCACAGCGAGTATCTGAGAAATGCGGCTCTCATGGCGGTGCTTGAGTTCCCGAAGTCGTTCAACTGTGAAGACCTCAATATTGGCGGGAGCGTCAATCTCCAGATGACAGGTGCCGCAGACCAGAAGCAGGTTTTCAAGCTCGTACCTGAGTTCTACAGGCAATGCGTGTTCACCTCTAGGAGATCTGGAATTCGTAGATCGGCCGACGATGTGAGCTCGTTGGCTTAGATTTACTGGCTCGTAAGTCATGCCAGAGGTCAACAACTCGCTGTAGCAAAGCGCACAGCGACCTCCACTACGAACGAGTAACTGTCGAGTCGTTGCCTCTTTAGTCATCTCTCTGCATTCTGTCGAAGGGGTATGACAAGCATCGGGTCAGTATATCACACGTAGAAGTGTTGATATATTTTTCTCAACACTGCTATAGTAGCAGTTATGAACTTTCTTGGAGAACTCACCGACATCCGACAGGGGCTGGCGATGGCTGGTCGAGGTGCTGGAGCTCGGCCGGGTGACTGGAGGGTTCGCGTGATCGACAGTGCCGACATCATTGACGATCAACTGTTAACAAATAATCTGCGCGAGATTGGTCTGCGGGAAAGCACTAGGACAGCGACTCACCTGCTTGAACCCTTCGACATCGTTGTTGCGGCTCGCTCTCAAGCGGCCAAGGCAGCACTAGTGCCACCGAACATGCAACGCGCTGTTGCGGGGGTAACGCTGCTGGTTGTGCGGACACCCGACCCCGGTACTGGTCTGGCTCACTACCTGTGGTACTACCTGACTTCAAGCCTCGGTCGAGCCGAGTTGGCTGCACGAGTCACTAGAACAGCACTTCCGACATTGTCTGCTAAAGCGCTACGGGAAGTGCCTGTGGTGCTACCACCTGCGAGCGAGTTAACCCGTCTGGCGGATTTGGCTGAAGCAACAGCTGACTCGCGTAGGGCTGGTCTTGAGGCTGTTCGGGTGCGTCATGATGTGGTTCGGGATGCTGTTATCGCCGCTGTGAGCGGTGCCGAATAATCGAAAACAACTCAACGAACACGAATAGGAGACCATCACTATGCCGCTCACTATTGCTGAACTTGAGTCCAAGCTTTGGGGTGCCGCCGACATTTTGCGCGGCCAGATCGACTCAAGCGACTACAAGAACTACATCTTCTCGATGCTGTTCCTCAAACGGCTATCGGACCGGTTCGCCGAAGAGGTCGAGAACGCTGTCGCTGAGGGTGTTCCCAGAGAGATCGCCGAGCACGACCACGACGAACACGAGTTCTTCGTCCCCGTTGAGGCGCGCTGGGATGCCATCACGCGCGAGTCGATGAACCTCGGCGAGGTGCTTAACCGCGCTGGTGCCGAGATTGAGGAAGCTAACGCGCCACGCCTCGACGGGATCCTGCGCAACACCAACTGGAACGACGAATCCAAACTCGGTAGCCCCGCCAGCCGAGACCGCATAATCGGAAGCTTGCTGAAGCATTTCGATGCTCTTGACCTGAGCGATACCAACCTCACCGCCACAGGCGAGCAGGGCGCGGTCAACGTGCTCGGCGATGCCTATGAGTATCTGATCCGTAAGTTCGCAGACGATGCTGGCAAAAAGGGCGGCGAGTTCTACACGCCACGCTCGGTGGTGCGCCTCATCGTCGAACTACTAGAGCCCCGTGAGGGCATGAGGGTCTGCGACCCGACCGCAGGATCGGGCGGGATGCTCATCTACACCGCCCAGCATGTGGCCAAACACGGCGGTGATCCCCGCAATCTGGTGCTGCACGGCCAGGAACGCAACCTCGGCACGCTCGCCATCGGCAAACTGAACCTGCTGCTACACGGCCTGCGTTCGGCCCGTCTGGAGGGCGGCGACGTGATAGCCGATCCTCAGCTTTGCGATGAACTAGGCCGTCTGCACGCCTACGACCGGGTGATTGCCAATCCTCCGTTCAGCCTCAAAGCTTGGGGCCACGACTTCGCCTCTGGCGATCCGCATCGCCGCTTCGACCGCTACGGCGCGATCCCGCCCAAAACCAAAGGTGACCTAGCCTTCTTGCAGCACATGCTGGCAGTGACTAAACCGCAGGGCATGGTCGGTGTGGTGATGCCTCATGGCATCTTGTTTCGTGGCGGCACCGAGGGCACCATCCGCAAAGGCATCCTGCAAGCCGACCTGTTCGAGGCGGTGATCGGCCTGGCCTCCAATCTGTTTTATGGTGCCAGCATCCCAGTGGCGATCTGCGTGCTGAACAAGGCCAAGCCAGCCGAGCGCCGCAACAAAGTGCTGTTCATTGATGCCTCTGGCAACGACTATTTCCGCTCCGGTAAGGCTCAGAACTTCCTTGATGACGAGCATAGGGCAAGCATCGTTGCTGCGTTTCAAGCTTTCGAGGATGCTGAGCGCTTCGCCCATGTAGCCGACCTCGATGAGATCGCCGACAACGACTTCAACCTCAACATCAGTCGCTACGTAGACACCACCGAACCCGTTGAGGTGCCCAGCGTGGAAGAGGCTTTGACCCAACTGCGCGAAGCCGAACGCAAGCGCGATGAAGCCGCTACCCGCATGGACGAACTCCTAGCAGGACTGGGTTATGCCCCCGACAGCTAGAGAAGCAATCCGCATAGTCGAACGCGACGGCTGGTACCACGTCCGCACGAAAGGTAGCCACCGCCATTTTCGTCATCCCGTCAAGCCAGGCACCGTCACAATCCCCGGACCGCTGGGCAAAAATCTGCCTCGCGGCACCTACAACGGTATTCTGAAGCAAGCTGGACTAGACGGGAGAACTTGATGAAGCTCAAGTATGTGGTCGTCTTTGAACAATTGACGACCAACTGGGGCGCGTACGCACCGGATGTTCCAGGCTGCGGGAGCGTTGGCGATACATGGGAAGAGATCTGCAAGATGATCGACGAAGGTCTCACCGCCCACATCGAATGGATGCTAGAAGACGGCGACCCGCTGCCAGAACCCAAGATGTCGATCGATGAGGCCATTACCTACCACAGCGAGGCCATCTCAGATGACCTCCTCGCCCGTCTTGGTATTGATGACCCTCCTCCAACGGTCTCGACGCGTTTCGAGTTCGTTGAGATCAACGTGCAAGTCCCTGAACCCGCGAACGACCTCTCTGATCCCCTACGCGAGCCCGCCTCAGTGGGGTGAGCCGAGTGGTTCGCCGTTCGTGACGCAACCGAAATTACCCCCTCCCCATGAAACTGACTTATGTGGTCGTGTTTATTCTTGACGCAAACGGCTGGAATGCTTACGTACCCGATGCGCCAGGCTGCGTGAGCGCTGGTGATACATGGGAGGAGATGCTCGAAATGATCGACGAAGGGCTTACCTTCCACATCGAAGGCACCATAGAAGACGGTGACCCGCTGCCGGAACCGAAAATGTCTATCGAAGAGGCAGTCGCATATCACCTAGAACTCGCCACCGATGACGACTTCGGTGATCTGGAACTAGATTTTAGTGATGCTCCGCCCACTCTGGCGACACGATTTGAGTTCGTAGAGATCAACGTGCAGGTCCCTGAACCCACAAACGACCTCTCTGAGTCCGTACGCAGAGTCCGTGAGCCCGCTCAGGTGGGCTAAGCTGAACCGAATAACCCGGCATTCGTGACTCAACCTAAGTCGGTGCCCGAAGGCTGGCGCACCACCCGCCTCGGCGACATAGCGAAGATGGTCATGGGTCAGTCTCCTCCCGGGTCAACCGTTTTTGACCACGACGATGAGAGCAACCGTGGCCACAGCTTGCCTTTCATCCAAGGCACCGCAGAATTCGGGCATCACTTCCCTACTCCTCAAAAGCGCTGCACTCAGCCCCTCAAGACGGCAAAATCAGGTGATTGCCTTATTAGCGTTCGGGCACCCGTAGGCGACACGAACCTAGCTGATCAAGCGATTGCAATTGGCAGAGGACTCGCTGCTGTTCGCTTCGACAGAGCCGACCCGAGTTTCGGATGGTATGCACTGAACCACGCCAAAGTCGTTCTTGATCGAGTGGCTCAAGGGAGCACATTCGAAGCCATAGGCAGAACCGAACTCAAGACTCTTCCGATCCTGTTGCCGCCTTTGGGGGAGCAGCGGGCTATTGCTGGGGTGCTGGACTCTGTTGATGAGGCGATTGAGCGGGCGGAGGAAGTCGTCGCCGCTACCGAGCGGCTTCGTGACGCTCTGCTTCATGAGCTTCTGACACGAGGCCTGCCTGGCCAGCATTCAGAATGGAAGGAAGTCCCCGGCCTCGGCACCATCCCCGCCTCCTGGACCGTAACCCGCCTCGGAGACATCGCCGAAGTGGTCGGAGGCAGCACGCCGTCTCGAACACGAACAGAATACTGGGGCGGAGACATACCGTGGGTCGTGCCATCGGAGTTGTCACAACTAGCGAGCCGCTATCTGAGCACTTCTCGTGAATCGGTTACAATTGAGGGTTTGCGAGTTGCAAGTCTGCGGGTTCTGCCCGTCGGATCAGTTCTACTCACTACGAGAGCGACTATCGGTCTTGTTGCAATCAATCAAGTGCCGGTCACAACTAATCAGGGCTTCCAATGCCTAATCCCCAACAAAGACATTTACGGTCTGTGGTTGTTTTACTCCATCTCACAAAAGAAACAACAACTGGAGCGAAGGGGAGCCGGGAGCACGTTCCGCGAAGTGTCCCGAGACGGAGTTCGGACACTTCCCATTGCGTTGCCGCCTTTGGAGGAGCAGCGGGCTATTGCTGAGGTGCTTGACAGTGTAGATCACAGTATTGAGCGGGCGCGTGAGGAGTGCGATGCTCTACGATTAGCTATGAAATCAATCTCGGATGCTTTGCTCACTGGACGCATCCGAACCAACCCACAACGGGAGAGGAGCTATGAAACCGCCGGGACGGGATGAGGTTTTGGAGTCGCTCCGCTCACACAAGCAGATCCTTGCTGAGCGGTTTGGGGTGACCAGCATTGCCCTCTACGGCTCTGTAGCCCGCGATCAAGCCACCGAAAACAGCGACATCGACATTCTTGTTGAATTCGGATCCCCACCCAATTTTAAGAACTACTTTGATGTTCACGAGTTCCTTGAAGATGTGCTAGGGCGAGCAGTTGACATGGCATCTATTGTGGAGATCAGAAAAGAGATACTGCCTTATATCAAAAAAGATACGATAAATGTTTAAAGCACAATCAGAGTCTAGGGAATGGAAATGTTACCTACAAGACATGATCAAGCGCTCCGAGAAGGTGCTCGCATACACAGATAAGCTGAATCAGGAAGCACTGCTAGCCGATGACATCCTCTACGAAGCTACGTTGCACAATATCCAACTCATTGGTCAGGCAGCTACTCATATCCCGATTGATGTTCAGGAAGACCATCCAGAGATTCCGTGGCGTGCGATCATCGGGACGCGCAATCGCCTTGTCCATGAATACCTAAGCGTTAGCGACAGCGTCGTCTGGTCAATCATTGAAGAGGCCATACCTTCGCTACTGCCACAGTTGCGGAATCTGATCTCAACCTACAGGTTCGACCAGAAGAGAGACTCCTGTGAATGACACAACTTGCACTCTCGTGCCTCGAAAATGCGCCCTGAGCACAGAATGTTCCGCTTCGAATAGATGCGAGCAGTGACTTCCTCGATTAAGCCAAGCGAACTGCATTTGGCGGAGAGACCAGCGCTTGAACTATTGCAGCGGCTGGGTTGGAACTATGTGTCAACCAATCAGCTAGCAAGCGAGCGTGACAGCCTGCAGGGCGTGCTGCTAAAAGGCCGGTTCACAGCGGCGCTCAAGCGGCTCAACCCGTGGATTAGTGATGGCGACATTGAGAGAGTGATCTTCAACTTAGATCACATAGATGCCACAGGGCTGGCACGCAATCAAGCGATTCACGAATATCTGTCTCACGGCATGCCGCTCACCATTGATCGAGCCGGACGACAAGAAACGCCTACCGTGCGATTCTTTGACTTCGATCACGCCGAGCCCGGCACCGGGAACAACGAATACACCGTCACTACACAATTCCAGGTTCGTTCCAGCAGCGGTTTGGGCAAGCAGAGCGTCATCAAACCTGATCTGGTGCTGTTCGTTAACGGGATGCCGCTCGTGGTGATGGAAGCCAAATCGCCGACGCTGATCGAAATTTGGAAACAGGATGCCGTCAAACAACTCCTGCGCTATCAAGAGACGGAACACCAGCGAGGCGCAGCGGGAACGGTCGCACTGTTTGACACCAACCTGCTTTGTGTCGCCCACTGCGGTAGCGACGCCGTATTCGGCGCGCCCAGCGCACCCTTCAGGGCTTACACCGGGTGGAAGTCGATCGAACCGTTCGCCGAGCACGACTTTGAGCAGCATCTGGGCACACCACCAGAAGGCCAGGCGCGGCTGATCGCCGGGCTGCTCAACCCTGCTGTGCTGCTTGACATTCTGCGCGACTTCGTAGTCTATGACCACGAACGCGGACAACTAGTCAAGAAACTGCCCCGCTATCAGCAGCACCGCGCCGTGACTTGCGCCGTTGAGCGCATCCGGGCAGGGCGCACACCAAGCGAACGGGGCGGGGTGGTGTGGCACACTCAAGGCTCCGGCAAATCGCTCACCATGCTGTGGCTCGCCACCAAACTGCGACGAACACCAGCGCTCAACAATCCCACCATCGTCGTGGTCACCGACCGCACGCAACTTGACCGCCAGATCACACGCACCTTCAAACAGGCGGCCGTTGACACGCCCGAGCGTGCTGTGCGCATCAGCCATCTGCGAGAAATGCTGACCAACAGCAGCGGCTGCACGATCATGACCACCATCCAAAAGTTCACCGACGTGCTTGACGTGCAAGCGGGGACTCACGAGCCTCTCAACGATGCCAGCAACATTGTGGTGATGGTCGACGAAGCCCACCGCACCCAATACGGACGCCTAGCCGCCAAGATGCGCTCTGCGATGCCGCAAGCCGCTTTCGTGGGTTTCACCGGCACACCCATCGACAAGGGCTTCAGGCATACCACGCTCGGCGTGTTCGGCGACCTAATCGACTCATACACCATCCCGCAGTCCGTTGAGGACCGCACCACCGTGCCCATCCATTATGAGGCTCGGCTCGCTGACCTGCATATCGAAGGCCCGCAAACGCTTGACCGGCTCTTTGAGACGCTCTTCGGCGACGAACCCGAACAGACACGCGCCGAGATCAAGCGCCGCTACGCCAACAAGGAACGCATCGCCGAAGCCGACAAACGTATTGAGGCGATCGCTCTTGACATCAGCGAACACTTCAAGACAAAGATCAAGCCCAACCGCTTCAAGGCTCAGGTGGTAGCACCAAGCCGGGCCGCAGCGCTGCGCTACAGCGAGAAACTCAACAACTTTGGAGTGGACGCTTGTCCCATCATTACTTTCCTGCACAACGACGGACCCGAGTTCGACGAAGCCAAGCAAATCGACCAGGACAAGATCGTCGAAGACTTCATCGACCCTGACAGTAAACCTCAGATACTTGTGGTGGTAGACAAGTTGATTACCGGCTTTGATGCTCCCGTCGAGCAGGTGCTCTACCTCGACCGGTCGATCCGTGAGCACACTCTGTTGCAGGCCATCGCACGCGTCAACCGCCGCTTTTCGCACACAATCAACGACACAATCAACGACACAATCAACTACACAACCACCGAGAAGCACTACGGCCTGATCGTCGATTATCACGGTGTTTCACGCGAACTCGAAAGTGCGTTAGCGATCTTCGAGCATGGAGATGTGCGGCAGGCGCTGACTCCGCTGGAAGATCCTGCACCCGTGATTGATGCCGCCGCCGACAAGGCTGAAGCGCATTTCCGGGGACTCGATCTCGACGATCCGTGGACGTGCGTCAACCGGTTCGCAGTCAACACCGCCACCAGCAGCGGCACCCGCACTAGCACCGAAGACGACACCAACACTGGTGATGGCGCTAGCACCTACAAGACCGACACTTACGGCACTGATGCCGACAACGAACCGAACACCACCGGCAGCGACGACGACACGAGCCCCACCTACAGGGCCAATGCCTACGAGCGGTTCGATAAGGATTACCGCGACCTATCGAAGTTGCTGGATCGCTATCTGCCCGAACCTGCGGCTCTTGACTACATCGACAGGCTGAAGCGGCTCACCGTGATCCGGTCATATGTTCGAGCCCAGTTCCTGCGAGAGCCCGCCGGCATTGACTGGACTGATGTCGGGGCCAAAGTCAAGCATCTGCTCGACTCGCGCATTGATGCCACCGTCAAGCAGTTGATGAAGCCGGTTTCGGTGCTTGACAGCGACTTCGACTCCAAGATTGCGGGTCTGGCCCACGACGAAGCCAGGGCGTCGGTGATGGAGCACTCATTAAGAGCCCATATCAACGAGCGAGTGGCCGAGAATCCGGCTCTCTACGAACAGCTATCCGAAGCGCTCAAGCGGATCATGCGCGAGCTGCGCAACAAGATCATTGATGCCGCTGAGGCGTGCAAACGCATTGCGGCTCTACGCGATCCAATCAACCAGCAGCAAGAAGTTGCGGCGCAGCGAGGTCTGACACCTCAAGCCAACGCCGTCTACGAACTGCTAGCCCGAGCCGCGGACCAAAGCAGCGGATCCAGAGACGGGCCAGCCGACGAAACCACACGGCATTCAGCAGCGGGAGGTGAACCTGGATCTGCGGTGCCTGGGGCTGCGGTTTGGGATGTCAAGATACGGACGCTGACACTTGATATTTCTTTGGTGATGGACAAAGCCCGGTCGATTATCGACTGGCACGAGAACCTTGAAGTTCAGCGCGAGATGCGCCGCGACATCAAACGCATCCTGCACGCCGATACACGACACAACAGCAACAACACCGACACGCTAGTTAGCCAAGTCATGGACGTAGCCCGAGCACACCAACGATGACCACCGCACACGGCGACACGAGCGACCAATGACAGCGACGACGCTGCGGCAGGACTCTCATATGACCGAGCGGGGTGAAGTCGCTTTCGGTGACAGCCGGATTGAGTATCGGGTGGTTCGCAGCGCACGGCGGCGCAAAACGATGGAAGTAACCATTGACAAGCCCGGTCGTGTGATTGTGGCAGCACCGCTCGACACTCCCGAAAGTCGAATCAACGAATTCGTGCGTCGCCGCGCTGGCTGGATCATCCGCCACGACGGAGCGGTTGCGTCAATGCCCCCTGAGAGGCGTTTCGTCAGCGGAGAGTCGCTTCCCTACCTCGGACGCGCGGTGCGTCTCAGCGTTCATCGCGTCGAGCAAGGCCCGGTCAAGGTCAGCTTCCAGCATTGGCAGTTCGATGTGGATGTGCCCGACGCTCTACACGGCGACGAACGCCACTCTCAAGTGAGATCAGCTTTCGAGGCGTGGTATCGCAAAAGGGCCGCGCTGAAACTGCCTCCTCGCGTTGAACGCATGGCGCAACTGCTCGGAGTGCAGCCCTCAGCGGTGCTGATCCGCAACCAGAGCCAGCGTTGGGCTAGCTGTGCCCCTGACGGCACACTGCGCTTCAACTGGCGTACCGTCATGGCCCCGCCCGCGCTGATCGACTACATCGTCGCCCACGAGCTGGCGCATCTGCGCATCCGAGAGCACAACGCTGAGTACTGGGCGTTTCTTGCTCAGGCAGTCCCCGACTACCGGCTGCGCCGTCAGCGGCTACGCGAATACGGCCAGCAGCTCTGCTTTTAGATCAGCTTCTAGATCAGGTATTGGCTTAGGCCTCGCCGTAGGTATTGGCCGTCACCTTTGCGGCCCAGATACTGGCCGTCGTTGATCAGCTTGCGTCCCCTTGAGAACACCGTGTCTACATGGCCGGTCACTTCAACGCCCTCATAAGCCGAGTGATCCATGTTCATGTGATGATTGTCAACGCTGATAGTCCACTGCTTGGCAGGGTCATAGATCACTACATCGGCATCAGAGCCTGGCGCGATCACACCTTTACGGGGATAGAGCCCCATCATGCGCGCCGGAGTGGTAGCACATAACTCCACCCAGCGCGGCAAACCGATCTCTCCGGTCACTACCCCCTGATAGATCATGTCCATACGATGCTCAACGCCGCCGATGCCGTTAGGTATCGCTCGGAAATCGTTCAAACCCAGTTCCTTCTGCTCTTTCATACAGAACGGGCAATGATCGGTGGACACAACCGCCAAATCGTTAGTGCGCAACCCCTTCCACAGATCATCCTGATGCCCCTCAGCACGTGAACGCAGCGGAGTGGAACACACGTAGGCAGCACCCCCAAAGTCGGGCAGGTCAAGATGCTCTTCCAAGCTGAAATGCAGATACTGCGGGCAGGTCTCAGCGAACACGTTCATGCCCGCATCACGAGCCAGTGTCACCTGCTCAAGAGCCTCCGAGGCCGACAGATGCACAATGTAAAGCGGCGCAGCACCCACCTTGGCTAGCTGTATGGCCCGATGCGTGGCCTCGGACTCCAACTCCTTACGACGCACATAGCCGTGAGTCACCGGGCTGGTCTCGCCCCGCTCAAAAGCCTGCTCGGCCAACACATCAATGGCTAGGCCGTTCTCGGCGTGCATCATTATGAGCCCGCCGTTTCCAGCAGCCTGCTGCATGGCTCGCAGGATCTGACCGTCATCAGCGAGGAACACCCCCGGGTAAGCCATGAACAGCTTGAAGCTGGTGATGCCCTCATTCACCAGCAGGTCCATCTCTTTGAGCGAATCGTTGTCGACCCCGCCGATGATCATGTGGAAGCCGTAGTCGACAGCGCAGTTGCCTTCTGCTTTTGCCATCCAGGCATCAAGGCTCTCCCTGACGTTCTCGCCGTAACGCTGCACTGCAAAGTCAACGATGGTGGTTGTGCCGCCCCAAGCAGCGGCTCGTGTGCCGGTCTCAAAAGTGTCCGACGCGAAGGTCCCTCCGAAAGGCAGTTCCATGTGAGTGTGAACATCAACGCCACCGGGCACTACCAGCCTGCCTGAGGCATCAACCACCTCGGCGCTCTGCTCAACGGAGACAGCGATGTCGCTACCGGGACGCAACACCGCAGCGATCTGCTCACCGTCGATCAGCACATCGGCCGGATCTGCGCCGGTTGAGCTAACGACAGTGCCTCCCTTAATTAGTGTTGTCATCTTCGTCCTCCTGTCGGTGCAGAATTCAGTTTGTGGGATTCACGGTGCGGGATTCGCAGAATTCAAGGTGCGAGATTCAGGGTGCAGAATTCAAGGTTGGGATTCAAGGTGTGGGAATCAGGGTGCGGTTAGCGAGCCGTAGGCATCGGGGCGACGATCACGGTAGAAGGCCCACTGCGAGCGAACCTCCTCAATCATGTCAAGATCAAGTTGACGCACTACCAGTTCTTCGGTCTGATCCGAGGCGGTGCCGTCAACGAACTGACCTCTGGGATTAGCAAAATACGAGGTGCCGTAGAAGTCGTTGTCGCCGAGGGGCTCTATCCCCACCCGGTTGATGGCCCCCACGAAATACATGTTCGCTGCCGCGGCCGAGGTCTGCTCAAGTTGCCACAGATAAGCAGACAAACCCCGGCTAGTTGCCGACGGGTTGAACACGATCTCAGCACCAGCGAGACCCAGCGCACGCCAACCCTCGGGGAAGTGCCGGTCATAACAGATGTAAACCCCGACGGTGCCTACAGCAGTCTCAAACACTGGATAGCCCAAGTTGCCGGGACGGAAGTAGAACTTCTCCCAGAATCCCTGCACTTGCGGGATGTGAGTCTTGCGGTATTTGCCGAGGTAAGTGCCGTCGGCATCAATCACTGCGGCGGTGTTGTAGAGCAGTCCAGCCCCTTCACGCTCATACATGGGCAGCACCAGAACCATCTCGTGTTTAGCAGCCAGTTCGCAGAAGCGCTTGGTGGTCGGCCCGTCGGGAACAACTTCGGCGTATGAGTAGAAGTCAGTGTCTTGCACTTGACAGAAGTAAGGCCCGTAGAAGAGCTCCTGGAAGCACATCACTTGGGTGCCAACAGCCGCCGCCTCAGCGACATACTTCTCGTGCTGGACGATCATGGACTCTTTGTCGCCGGTCCATGCCACCTGCACTACGGCTGCGTTCACGTTACGCGCCATTGTCCTGCCTCTCTTTCGTTGGTGTTGCTGCTTGCAGCGTCCTTGCTGCGTTGCTGTGTCGTTCAACCGTGTTCTGCTTGCGGTTCGGCTTGCGAGAACGTCAAAACCTTAGCAACCGACACGCTGCTGATACCTAGTCGGTCAACAAACCTTCGACATCAACACGCTGCTGATACCTAGTCGGTCAACAAGTTTTCTACCTAGTTGGTCAACAAGTTTTCGACATCGGCTCTTGAGGGCAGAGACGGCTGCGCGCCGTAGCGCATCGTGGAGACTGCTCCGACTTTCACCGCCCACTGCGTGGCGGCCACTAAATCAGCGCCATCAACAAACGCATCGGCTAGAGCACCGCAGAACGCGTCGCCTGCGGCTGTGGTGTCCAGCGAAGCCACTTGCGGGGCACGCACATGGCAGGCATCGTCGGGGGTGACCACCATGGCACCTTCAGAGCCCAGCGTCACCACAGCCGCTGCGGCTGGGATAACACGAGCCAGTTCTACTGCAACCTCGGCATTCACCTCACCGCTTGCAGCGAGCTGCGCCTGTCCTGTCATCGTTGCTAACTCGCTTTGGTTGGGGACGATCACGTCAATACTGCTCAACAAATCCTCATCAAGTGGGACACGCGGCGCGGGCGCTGGAGTCAGCAATACCACGCCGGTAGCACAGCGAACCGCTGCCGTCACCGCCTCAACAGGCACCTCAAGTTGCAGCAATGTCACCTTTGCAGATTGCAGAGCCCCGGCAGCGCTTTCAACATCGGCTGGGCTAAGCCTGTTGTTGGCACCAGGACTGACCACAATTGAGTTCTCACCGTCGGCAGCAACCGCAATCAGGGCAACTCCGCTGGCGGTGCTTTCGGTCGTGAGCAGTTCGGTGACATCCACGCCAGCGGAGGCGATGGCGGCGCGCAGCATGGTGCCTGCCTCATCGTCACCGACACGTCCGACCATGGCCACACGACGTCCCAGACGGGCCGCAGCCACAGCCTGGTTGGCACCCTTGCCGCCGGGGATCCGTTGCAGGTCACCACCGTGAATGGTTTCGCCTGCCACCGGGATCGTCGCCACATCCACCACTAGGTCAAGGTTGGCGCTGCCCACCACCACAACTTCAGGCTTCATTTCTGTGCCGATTTCTGTGCCTGAGTTCTGTGTCCGAGTCTGTGCTGAGTTCGTGTCCGAGTTCGTGTCTGACTGCTTGGGTCTGCGTATGCATGGCTGCTGACACTAGCTTTAACTGCGATGACCTGGCTCTACGCCTTCATGCTTTTTGCGGGGGCGCCTGTGCTGCTGTGGTTCGTGTTCAGCGGCGGCGATGCTGATGCCGACAGTGGAATGGATGCCGACACGGGCGTGCTAGCAGATGTGATGTCGTTCATACCGTTGAGCAGCCTTGCCTTCATTGCCACATTCTTCGGCGCAACGGGACTAGCAGCCCAATGGGTTGGTGCCTCAGCGGTGCTGTCGTTGCTGCTAGCGGTCGGCGTCGGAGCGACTGCCGGTGCTATCAACAGTGCCACCTTCGCCTTTCTGCGCCGCAGTGAAGCCTCAAGCGACGTGAGCGACCGTGAGATAGAAGGCAGCATCGCCCGAGTCACCCTGCCTATCACCAGCGAACACCGCGGCAGAATCGTGGTCGGTGTTGCAGGTGCCCGCACTCAGATGACCGCCGCTGCAGTTGATGCCCTCGAGCAAGGCCAAACCATTGAGAAAGGCAGCCGAGTGATCGTTGTGCGGATCAACGAAGGCGTGGCCCTTGTCACCCGACTAGACCCGCAGTTGGAGTAACACCCAAGCCTTGCAAAAGGTTCATCTCTAGCGACGGGTGTTGCGTCTAGCGACAGGCGTTGCGCTGCAAATTGTCTCAAGCGAGTGTTACGCTCGCAGCGACAGTTGAGGCGGCAATAGATGCGCCATGCGCGGAAGGGATGTCACCATGTCCACAGCAGGAATAGTTGGTTTAGCGCTCGCGCTGTCTGTGCTCTTGGTGATCTTGATCGTGCGATCATTGATCGTGATCTGCCCACCCAACCGGGTGGCGGTGATCTCGGGGCGCACCCGCACTCTGTCTGACGGGCGCACCGTGGGTTATCGGATCCTCAAAGGCGGCCGCACACTGCGGGTGCCGCTGATCGAGAAGGTCGCCTGGATGGACCTCAACACGATCCCTCTTGAAGTCGCGGTGCAAAACGCCTACTCGCGCGGGGCTATACCTCTTAACGTGATGGGCATCGCCAACGTCAAAGTGTCGAGTGGTGAAGGGCTGCTCGAGAACGCTGCTGAGCGTTTTTTGCATGTGGATCATGCCCACATCGGCAAGATCGCTAAAGAAACCTTGGAGGCCAACCTTCGTGGCGTGCTGGCAACAATGTCGCCTGAAGAGGTCAACGAGGATCGTCTCAAGTTCAGCCATCAACTGATCGACGAAGCCGACGAAGACATCAAAACCCTGGGCCTAGAACTTGACGTGCTAAAGATCCAGAACGTCACCGACGACGTGAACTACCTTGAATCGGTGGGTCGGCGCCTCACCGCTGAGGTGATCCGTGATGCCCGCGTTGCTGAAGCCGAACGCGCCGCCGAATCCGAGCAGGCCGAAGCCGGGGCGCGTCGGGCTGCCCAGGTCGCTCAGATCGAAGCGGACAAAGCCATCGTTGAGGAGCAGAACGCTCTGCGAGTGCGCACCGCTGAGCTTGAAGCCATCTCACGGGCGCGTGAGGAGGAAGCGCTGGTAGCTGGCGAGACCGCCAAAGCTGTGGCCAGCCAAGACCTGGAATCAGAACGCATCGAACTAGAGAAACGGCGCGTGGAAGCCGATGTGGTAGTGCCAGCAAGAGCCGAACTTGAGGCACGCCAACTACAAGCCCAAGCCGAAGCAGCCAAGATCGTGGAAGACGGCAAAGCCCAAGTGGAAGTGTTCAAGCGTCTCACCGACCAGTATCAGGCAGCGGGTGCCGACGGGCATGATCTGCTGGTGTTGAACATGCTGCCCGACCTGATCGACAAGATCGTCGCTACCGTGGCCAACGTCAGCATCGACCGAGTCGCTGTGGTGGACACTGGTGCAGGTGCCGCCAACGGCAACGGTTCCGGCGACGGTGTCTCACGCGGTGGGATACCCGGGTTGATGAGCCAACTTCCAGCGTCGCTGGTGGCGATGACCGAACAGATTGAGGCAGCCACTGGAGTTGACATTTTGTCGTCGATGCGACGTAGCAACGACCAAAACGACCAACACGGCGACTGAACCGGCACGCCGCACACGAGACCGCTAAATCCTCACAAGCGACCGAGCACCACGCACAACAGCTAAAACAACGGAGACTTCGATGGCCGCAAAAAGAACCCGCCGAAGGCTTGTCGCATGGTGCTCGCCACTCATTGTTTTCGCCCTTATCGCCGCTGCATGTGGCGGTGGCAACGACGATGCCGACGCTAACGATCCTCAAGAGTCAACGGCGGTCGAAACCACAGAAACCACAGCCCCCGACGCAGACGGAGACAGCGGCGAAGACACACCATCTGCACCCGACGCAACGTCAACACCCGAAGATGAGCCTCTAGTAGCTCCAATCGACACAACCACCACCACCTTGGCGACCGACAACGACGCAGACAGCGACGACGAAATGGAGCTGCAGCCGCAGTTTGGTGGCACTTTGCGAGTTGGCGTGGAAGCCGAGGGCGACGGCCTGAACCCGGCCGCCAGCAACTTCGCTGTGTCGGCCTACGTGATGACCTACCCGATCTTTGATCCAGTGGCATATTGGGGTGTTGATGGGCGCTGGACCCCTTATCTAGCCGAGTCGTTCACTCCTGTTGGAGACGGCTCGTCATGGCAGATGAAGTTGCGTGAAGGGGTGCAGTTCCATGACGGCACCGCACTTGATGCCGAAGACTCAATCGCCACTTTTAGGGCTCAGCTCGCTGATCCGATTGTTTCGCTGGCGGTGCGGCCAGTCTTCCTCGCAGAGAACCCCATCGAACAAATCGACGACCTCACAGTGCAGTACAACCTCAACGAGCCGAGTGCTCATTTCCCGCAACAAGTCACCAGCCAGCTCGGAATGATCCTGCCGTCGGAATGGCTTGCACGAGCACAAACCGACGAAACGCTCAACCAGTCGCCGGTGGGCACTGGTCCGTTCATGATCGAAAGCCGCATCCTTGATGAGGTCACGACGCTGGTCCGCAACCCCAACTACTGGGCAGCAGACATCACCGACATTTACCTTGACCGCATCGAGATTTACCCGATAACCGACTCGGTGATCGCAGCCGAACGTGTAATCGCCGGTGACCTTGACCTGATCATCACCAGCAACTCCGATGCCATTTTGACTCTGCGCGACGCAGACGGTGTGCAAACCTTCGAGAACCTTCGCTCCAGCGAAGAGTTCGCCATGATGAACACGCAGATGGCACCTTTCGATGACATCCGCGCCCGCAAAGCTTTGACCTTCGCCACCAACCGTGAAGCGTATGTACCTTTGATCCGTCAGGGCACCGCACCGCTGGCTGAGACTATGTTCCACCCAGACTTGATCTGGCACAACCCCGATGTGAAGCAACAAACCGATATGCCCGAGGAGGCTGCGCCGCTGGTGGACGAATACTGCGGCGACTTCCCCGACAACTGCACAAACGACGGCCTCATCAAAATCGAACTGCAGCACTCAGGGCCTTCGGTGGAGCAAAACCGCATCGCCGAACTACTGATCGACAGTTGGGAGCCATACTTCGAAGTGGAAGTGGACGAACTGCTTCAAGATGACCACATCATCCAAGTAGCTCTGGGTTCGTACAACGTGGTGACTTGGAGACAGTTCGGTGAGATCGATCCCGACAACGATGTCTTATGGATCGAATGCCGAGCGATTGGCATCATTTCGCTTAACTGGCCTCGTCACTGCGACGACGAACGCGACGCATTGTTGTATGAGCAGCGAGGCACCGACGACCTCAACCGGCGCGTCGAGATCTGGCATGAGATCCAGCAGCAAATCAGGGACTCGTACACCTACATTTTCTTTACTCACGCCAACTGGACTATCGGTGCCGCTGACAACGTCCACAATGTCTGCGGCCAGACTTCACCCACCGGTGTGGAACTGTTTTGCAACAATCAGGGGCGTGTGCAACTCCATCAGATTTGGTTGAGCTGAGATCAGCCTCTTGACTCTTGATGTCTAGGCGCTGCGACAAGAGAGCATTCACATGAGCGCACGACAGCTTTAGAGGTCTTACGGACCGTTGGTGAGATTCCTGGCACGACGGCTGTTGCTGCTGGTGGCGGTGCTGCTAGCGGTGACGTTCTGCGGGTTCTCGGCTATGAACCTGCTCGGTGACCCGCTCACCAACGTGGTCGGAGTGCTAGCCGAACTTGACTGCGACGCAATCGCAGCCGGGACCGCTCCAGACACCACTGTTGACGCTGCCAGCAGCGACTGCGACACTGTCGCAGCCGCCAGAGCTCAATATCACTTGGATCGAGCTGTGCCGATGCGCTATCTGCTGTGGTTGGGAGACCTAGCCATCGGCGATTTCGGTACGTCATTCCAAAATGATCAGCCGGTCAGCGCTGTGCTGCGCGAGAAACTGCCCGAAACTTTGCTGCTACTGGTGATGGCTCAGATCGTGTCGTTGGGGATCGCGGTTCCTTGGGGCGTGATCGCCGCTTATAAGGCCAACCGGGCTTTTGACCGAGGCTCCACCGTGGCATCATTCGGTCTGCTGTCCGTGCCTAACTTCGCGCTTGGGGTGATATTGCTGTATCTGTTGGCGCTGCGCTGGCAGATCTTTCCGTCGGCGTATGAGAGTGGCGACTTCACGAGCCGGTTGTTCTCTTTGATCCTGCCCGCCCTCACGCTGGGGCTGCCGCTGGCCGCCAGCTATCAGCGGCTGCTGCGCACTGACCTGATCACCACATTGCAGGAGGACTACGTTCATATGGCCCGTGCTAAAGGGCTGCCACCTATGCGAATCATGTTTCGGCATGCGCTGCGTCCATCCATGTTTTCGGTGGTGACAGTGTTCGGTGTCAGCACGGGAACTTTGATCGGCGGCTCTTTGATAGTCGAGCGAATCTTCGGGATTCCCGGGATCGGCAGGGAGATCGTGACCGCTGTGGTGCGTGATGATTTCCCGGTGGTGCTTGCGATTGTGATGGTGGTGGCGATCGCTTTCGTGGTGCTCAACTTTCTGGTTGATCTGCTTTACAGCTGGCTTGACCCCAGGGTGAGGACCAGTTGACCGACACAATGCTGCGGCGACGACTGGGAATAAGTTTCTGGCTGGCGATTGCCTGGCTTGCGCTGATGGCTTTCGTGGCTTTGTTCGCTCCGATTCTGCCTTTGACTGACCCGACTCAAGTAGCTTTCGGCGGCCCACGCGAGTCACCGTCGCTGGATGCCTGGTTCGGCACTGACGCTTTGGGGCGCGACGTGTTCTCGCGCACCATGCATGGGGCTCGCATCAGCCTCGCCGTCGGCGGCTTCGCCATTGCGTTCGGCATGCTGATCGGCGGCGGGTTAGGAATCCTGGCTGGATACTTCCGTGGCTTGCTAGATCAGACGGTGCGATTCGCCTTTTTCGTGTTGCTGTCGTTCCCAGCTCTGGTGCTGGCCATTTTGATAACCGCAACGCTCGAAAGAAGCCTGCTCGTGGTAAGCCTCACTATCGGGATCCTGGCAGTGGCGCCTGTCGGGCTTTTGTCGCGTGCTTCGACGCTGGTGTTCGCTGAGCGCGAGTTCGTGGCTGCGGCACGGGTCTTGGGTGCCAGACACGGACGCATAATCATGCGCGAACTGTTGCCCAACGTAGTAATCCCAATGGGTGCGCTGGCTTTGCTGGGAATGGCTATCGCGGTGGTCGCAGAAGGCTCGTTGGCTTTTTTGGGCTTGTCGGTTGCAGGCGACGATTCGATCTCTTGGGGCAAGATGATCGTGGACGGCTCAGGTCTGCGAGACCTGCAAAACGCTGCCCATGTGGCGCTGTTTCCTGTGTTGGTGATGTTTGTGACCGTGCTGGCTTTGAACTTCGCTGGTGACCGCATCCGTCAGCACTTCGACGTGAAAGAGTTAGCTTTTTGATGCTGTCGGTTCGTGACCTCCAAGTGCGTTTCGCTACCGAACGGGGCACCGTCAACGCTGTCAACGGTGTGAGCTTCGACTTGCACGAAGGCAAGACCCTCGCCATCGTCGGTGAGTCGGGCTCGGGCAAGTCAGTGACCGCCAAAACCCTGATGAACCTCCTGCCTCGCAGCGCTCACGTCAGCGGCGAAGTCACCTTCAACGGCCAAGACGTGCGAGCCTTAGCCGCTGCTGGCACCAAGCACTTTTTTGGTGTGCAAATGGCAATGGTTTTCCAGGATCCGATGACTTCACTGAACCCTGTCAAGAAGGTCGGCGAGCAGATCGCCGAGACTCTTCGCTACCACTTGGGCCGATCCCGCAGCGAGGCTCTCAGCGAAGCCCAAAATCTGCTAACGACGGTGGGAACACCCGAACCCGAGCGCAGAATTTCTCAGTATCCCCATGAACTCTCTGGCGGCCTGCGACAGCGCGTAGTGATCGCTATGGCGCTGGCTTGCCAGCCTCGACTGCTGATCGCTGATGAGCCCACAACTGCTGTGGATGTGACCGTTCAGAAGCATCTGCTGGACATGTTGGACGAACTACGGCGCGAGCGGGGCATGGCACTGATACTCATTACTCATGACCTAGGCGTGGCCCACGGCCGCGCCGATGATGTGGCAGTCATGTATGCCGGGCGCTTAGTGGAGGTCGCCGCTGCCGAAACCCTGTTTGAGGACATGCGCCATCCCTACACCGAGGCGTTGCTGCGCTCGATTCCCCGTATTAACGATCCGGCGCATCAACGACTTGATCCGATCCCAGGGAATCCGCCCGAGTTGATAGATCCGCCTGATGCCTGCTCTTTCGCTCCACGCTGCGACTACGCCCATGCCGACTGCTTGGACGGCGTGCCCGAGTTAAGCGGCCAGCTCGGACAGCATCGCTTCGCCTGCCTGCATCCGACCGGCGGCGAGGACAGCATCAGCAGTAACCGCGACACACCTCGCAGCGGCAGGGACTGATGGCTGGCAGCGGTTCGGCGCAACTGCGTCCACAAGATCCAAAAAATGATGTGCTGTTGAGCGTCAAAGATCTGGTCGTGCAGTTCCCGGCAGGACGCAAGCGTGTTGTTCACGCTGTGTCATCGGTGAGCTTCGATCTGATGAAAGGCGAAACTCTGGGCATCGTCGGCGAATCCGGCTGTGGCAAGTCAACCGTCGCCAAAGCCATCGTTCGGCTGGTTGACATCACTGCGGGCGAAGTGATCTACGACGGGCGCAACCTGGCTGCGCTCACAGGCGAAGAACTTCGAAAGGTTCGGCCTCGGCTGCAGATGATCTTCCAGGATCCGATCTCTTCGCTCAACCCTCGACGGCGGGTGCGTGATGTGATCGCCGAAGGGCTCGCCGTGTGGGGTGATGACATCAGCTCATGGAGTCGCAACCGTGTTGACGAACTAATGGATGCTGTCGGGGTGGAAGCAAGCTACGGGGCTAGGCGGCCCCACGAGCTTTCCGGCGGCCAATGTCAACGCATCGGCATCGCTAGGGCTTTGGCGCTTGAACCCAAAGTGTTGATTTGTGATGAGCCAGTGTCGTCTCTGGACGTATCAATTCAGGCGCAGATTCTTAATCTGCTGCAAGACATGAAGAGCCGCTACGGCCTGACGGTGCTGTTTATTTCGCATGACTTGTCGGTGGTGAAGAACGTCAGCGACCGCATTGTGGTGATGTATCTGGGCAAGGTGTGTGAAATAGGCAGCACCGCTGAGATTTATGCGCGTCCTGCCCATCCTTACACTAGGGCTCTGCTGGCTTCGATACCTGAGCCTGCCGCCACGGTTGAGCCCCGTGAGGGTGATATTGGAGACGAACTGCCGTCAGCGACGGCACCTCCTAGTGGATGCCGTTTCCATACTCGCTGCCTGCATGCCACCGAGGTGTGCCAACAGCAAGAACCAGTCAGCACACAGTTAGGCGACGCTGACCATTACGTGGCCTGCCATCACCCCGTAGAGGTGCAACTCAAAAGCCGTCATCCCTAAGCAGTTGAGTCCCAACGCAAGACACGCTGGCTGCTTCAGCGCGTTGTTTGGCGACTTGAGCCCGTCACCCTTGAGCAGTCGAGGCACGGCGCGAGGCACGCCGGTAAGCCCAAGTAATCCGCCACATGACTAGCCCGACTGCTACAGCCACTGTGCCCATGGTCACTAGTTGCAGGCTGCCGCCGCGATCACCGGGCTGCTGCGGCTTGGGGCCGGGATCCGGTGAACCGATTATCCGATTAGCACCTTCGGGAATCTCATACACCGGTCGCAGACCATTGCCCGTGTCCGCAGGCAGCGGATCATCTTCTCCCTCATGGGCTGTCGCAGCGGATTGCAGTCCCAGTAGCAGAGCTAGCACTGCCAGCAGACCAATGGCGACCCGATGCTGTGTTCTCACACCTGTGACCATACTCACAAGAACTTATACATAAACCGGCTGACTGCTTATGCAAGACCTTATGCAGGACTGTCGGATCGGCCATGCCGTATAACCCTGAACTACTGTCATGGGGCTGTGACACAATCTGACTCTCAGAATCGCCCGGTGATTTACATGGTATGTACCGGCAACGCGGCCCGCTCTCCGATGGCAGCGGCGATGCTTCGCAGTCTCGATCCTGAGGATCAACTTGATGTACGTAGTGCGGGCGTGCTCGCAGTAGAAGGTCAGCCCTTAGGGGTTCGCACCCGCTCAGCGCTGGCAAGGCACGGTCTTGCTGACTACAGCCATCGCTCGCAACAACTCAACGCTGACGATGCCGCTGCTGCTGATCTGGTGGTGGTGATGGAGCCGATGCATCTGATGTGGATCCGGCGCGAACTGCCTTCGCTATCACCGATCACTGGATCGCTGCGACGGCTGGCCCGTGATCTGGTTGCGCTTGAGAGACCTATCTGTGACGTTGACGCCACAACTGCTAGCGCTAGTGATCTTCGCCGCAGGGTAAGCGCTTTAGGGCTTGGACAACTAGAACTGGAACCCTGGGAAGAAGTAATCGACCCCGATAGCGGCAACCAAGATGCCTTTGACCGCTGCGCCGATGAACTGCATCTGCTAGTAACCCAACTTCACCGTCGCCTGTAAATCACCAGCGACGCACCCAAAACGGCATCGTCTGTCTTCATGCAGCGATTTTGATGCTTTCTGCCAGTCCCCTGCTAGCCCAACCATCTCTCTTGGACTCCAGTGGAATCCTTGGAAGGCCAAACTACTGAAATCCTTGCAAGGCCCAACTACGCCATTGGATTAATGGTGTTTTAAGATTTTTTGAGTGTTTTTGGGTTTTTTGTGTGATGGGGTGATATAGTGTTGTTACTAATCGGTGACTGTTCACTTCGGAAGGGGTGTGACATGGCAACCCAGGAAACCCTCTCCGGGACCGAGCCTGTGGCTGGGCCAAAGAAGGGTCTCGACACTTTTGTGTTCCCAGACCCGCCGCTCAATCAGGACGAGAAG